>JBBQDE010000025.1:0-13673 GCA_038319425.1 Gemmatimonadales bacterium | reverse complement strand
CATGGGATCAGGCTTCCTCCCGATCCGGAAGCCGGGCAAGCTTCCGTCGCAGACGATCGTGCGCGAGTACGCGCTGGAGTACGGAAGCGACCGCCTCGAGATGCATGTGGACGCGTGCGTCGCCGGGTCGCGCGTGCTGCTGGTAGACGACGTGCTCGCCACCGGCGGGACGGCGGTTGCCGCCGCATCCCTGATCGAGGCGATCGGGAGCGAGGTGATTGGCTGCGCGTTCCTGCTCGCCATCGACTCGTTGCACGGCGACGACCGGCTGCAGGGGCGCCCGGTGCGCGTGCTCCTCCACGTTTGATCAGCGACGCGGTGACTGGCGGCACAGGAGGTGGCCGTCTACGTTTCGCCTCGCCAGCCGGTTCGCCATCAATTGGCTTGGCGGTCGATCACAGCGCGCGACACCTCGCCCCTGTAGCTCAGGTGGATAGAGCAGCGGTTTCCTAAACCGTTGGCCGGGTGTTCGAGTCACCCCAGGGGCATGCCGCATCGTCGGCGATTCCAATAACGTGTAAACCTATGACGACTCCAGATACCGCGTCTCCGACTCCAGACCGGCAACCGAAGGCCGAGAGCTTTCTCGACTGGTTTCACGTCAACTCCAGGCTGGTAGTGATCGGCGCGATCGTCGTGCTCGTCGCCGCCGGGGGCGCGTGGTACTACCAGACGGCCAGGACACAGAAGCTCCAGAACGCCGACAAGCAGCTGCTTCAGGCCAAGCAGTCGCTCGCGCCCGGCAACCCGAACTCGCAGCTCGCCGAGATCGACCTGAAGAAGGTAGCGGACCGCTACGTGGACACGCCGGCCGGAGCCGAGGCGGGCATGTTGCTCGCGCAGCTCAAGCTCGAGAAGGGGGATAACCAAGGGGCGGTGACCTACCTCAAGGAGCTCGCCGGCAAGCTCGCCTCCGGGCCTAATGCGGCGTCCGTTCGGAGTCTGCTTGGGGACGCCTACGCCCAGCTCGAGAAGCCTACCGAAGCGGCAGCGGAGTACGAGAAGGCGGCGTCGCTCACCGAGATGCCGAACGAGAAGGCCTACATTCTCGCGAAGGCTGGACACGCGTACATGGCCGCGGGCAAGAACCCCGACGCTCGGCGAATCTGGGAGGTCCTGGCGGCCAACCAGAGCAGTCCGGCGCTGGCGGCGGAAGCTCGGGTGCGGTTAGGCGAGCTGGTGGCCGGCGCCGTCCGAAGCTGATCTTCAGCTTGGTGGGCTTTCGGCCGAGGTAGTCGCGGAACCGACGGGCGACGAACACGGATTTTTCGGGGCGGACAGCCAAGGCTGTCCGCTTTTTTTCGCCATCACTTGTCGCGGTGCGGGTCAGGAGTCGTGGCCGACGACCACGCTGTCGGAGGCGCGACCTTGAAGCAGTCGGCGGCCGACGCAGTCCTCAGGGAACCCGACAGTACCGCATCACCGACCGGTCGCGACCGCCGTGATAGGTACGTATAAGATGTATTATGTAAACTAATGGATGTGGGGAACTGTGGATAACCATGGGCTCTATCGGCGCACTCTTCACGCAAGTCGCTCGGTGCCTTGCTCTTCCGGACACGGGCTCATCCGGGTTCTCACTATTGGCCGGTCCGAGCGTTCCGCGCACGGATACGATCTCGTCGATTTCATCACTGTCGCGATCGCTGGCGGCATTTCTCGCCGTCGGAGTCGCCGAGCGCGTCAAACCTCGCCGAGGCGCCCTTCGAAAACCAACCGAGCCTCCCCCGACAGCGACGGTTGCCATCCACCGGCGACTCTCTCGAGGCGGACTCGAAGGACCCGGGCGGAACGAGTCGTGAGTGCGACCAGGCCCTCCGCTTCGTTGGCTTCCCGAAGGAGGATCGCCGTCGCGACCGCGCCCGTTCCGCAGGCCAGCGTCTCCCCTTCGACCCCTCGCTCGAAGGTGCGCATTCGCCATCCGCCCCGACCATCGCCGGAGACGAAGTTCACGTTGGCGCCGTGCGGCAGCGACGAGTCGTGGCGGAGTGGCCGCCCTCGACCCACCACATCGATCGTCGCCACGTCGTCCACGCGCACCACCAGGTGCGGCACGCCCGCGACGGCGAAGCCGATCCACCGCTCACCGGTGTCGAGTCGAAATGGCAGCCGAGTTCGGACGTCGGTCACTGGCTTGAGGTCGATCTCGGGACCGTCGGCCAACAGTCGGGCTCCCAACACGCCGGCGTCCGTCTCCACACGAAACTCGGTGACTCGGACGATCCCCAGCTCGGTGGCGAGGCGTGCCGAGCAGAGCGAGGCGTTCCCGCACAAATCCGCCCGTGAACCGTCGCTGTTGAGGTAGGTCATCCGGTAGTCGGCCCCGGTCGACGGCTCGAGGAAGACGATGCCGTCGGCGCCGATGCCGGTCGCGCGCGCGCAAATGGCCCTGACGACCCCTTTCTCGGCCAACGGCCCCGGCGGGTCCCGCATGGCGTCGACCATCACGAAGTCGTTGCCGGACCCACTCATCTTGTAGAAGCTGCGTCCGGACGGAAGCATGGATGGCCTCGCGGAAACGGGAGCGCCGCACTGAATGGCGCGACGGATGGGCTAGATCGTGCCCCGCAATGCCCACCAACGCAGGCGCCAGACCATCCACACCGCTTCCCGGACGATGGACTGCGACATCTTGCTGGTCCCCTCGGTCCGGTCCACGAAGACGATGGGAATCTCGGCGATGCGGAAGTTGCGTTTCCACGCCCGGAAGCTCATCTCGATCTGGAAGGCATAGCCGTTCGAGCGCACGCGCCCCAGGTCGATCGCCTCGAGAACGGACCTGCGAAAGCACTTGAACCCGCCGGTCGCATCGTACACGGGCAGACCGGTTACGCCCCTCGCGTAGAGGTTCGCGCAGTAGCTCAGGATGAGTCGGGTCATCGGCCAGTTCACTACCGTCACGCGTCCCTGCTGGTAGCGCGAGCCGAGGACCAGATCCGCCCCCTCGACCGCCTGAAGGAACTGCGGGAGGTGGATCGGGTCATGCGAAAAATCGGCGTCCATCTCCAGGATATAGGCGTAGTCGCGCTCGAGCGCCCACCGGAAGCCGACGATGTAGGCTGTGCCGAGGCCCAGCTTGCGAGCCCGATGCTGCACGTGCACGCGATCGTTCGACGCGACGATCTCGTCCACGAGCGCTCCCGTACCGTCGGGCGATCCGTCGTCCACGACGAGCACGTCGATCCGCGCATCCTGGGCGAGGACCGAATCGATCAGCCGCCGGATGTTCTCGCGCTCGTTGTACGTCGGGACGATGACGAGGGCCCGCTCAGGCAAGGCGCGCCCTCCGTCGGTCAGCGACCACGCCCACGCCCACGGTCAATACCGCCAAAAGAAGCGCGAAGATCGTGACCGCCTTCCCCGTGCCGATCGCCGCGTCGCGGAAGCGGAGCTCCACCGTTCGCGCGCCGGCTGGCAACGGCACGCCGATCAGGTTGTAATCGGCACGATAGACGGGAGCGCTCCTTCCATCGATCGACGCTTGCCATCCCGGATAGTAGTTCTCGGAGACGACGAGAGCCGAGCCGGCCGGGGCCGGCCCGCTGAGCGTAATGGAAGCGTGGCCCGGAGCGTACCCCGAGGTCGTCGTGGTCAGTGGCGATCGGTCCGGCAGCGCGCTAACCGGCGCGGTCTGGATCGCGGCGTTGGGATCGAGGACGGCGAGGCGGAGCGGGTCGAACCGAGGATCGAGCACGGCGACCTGCGCGTCCTGATCGGGCGCCTTGGTGATGGCTGGCGCCACCCACGCATATGGGTTGTCACCGGGCAGCCGGTAGAGATAAACGGTGGAACCGGCCGAGTTCTTCACCGGTCCGATCACCAGCTTCAGGGCGGTGTCGCCCACCGCCTGATTCGTGTACAGGTACCGCGCGTTCTCGTGGCGCCAGAACATCGGCGTCCCCACAGCCGGCGCGCCGTTCTGGAGGCGCGTCTCCTCGAGCGTCTGATAGCGGCCGAGCTGATTGCCGTGATAGCCCGTGAGCGAGCGAATTCCGTGTACCATCAGCCCCGTGCCGCGGCCTTGATTGTCCGTTCCATAGTACGGGTCAGGGTACACCAGCCCGCTGTCGCCCCTCGCCGCCACGAGGACGCGTCCCGGCTGGCTCTCCTTCTTGAGCAGCTCGATTGCCGGATCGCTCGCATACAGCACCTTGGCAGGTGGAGAAAAGATCCAATACTCCCGCGCCACGCTCCAGCCATCGGCGGCGACGATGGCGACGAGCGTCAGGCCGACGACGCGCGTAGGCACGGCTCCGCGCAGGTGGGCGAGCAGCAGGCCGGCCGCGAGCGCCACGAAGAGGAAGCTTCGCCACGCACCGACCACGACGTCCGCTGCGTTGCCGTTGGCTCGTTGAACGAACTGGTCGCCTACCTGGGGCGCGTACTGCGGATCGATCCCCTGCGCCAGCGCCAGCGCTTCTCCGGCGCTGCGCGCCGAGCGCTCCGCCATGGAAGTCAGCACACCGCCGGTGGCCATCAACGCGACGATCAGTCCAGAGGCGAGCCACGCATAGGCGTATCGGCGCGACAGACGGCGCGCCACGAGGCGTTCCATGCCGAGCGCGGCGAGCACGCTCACGGCGAAGCCGAGGACGTAGATGATGGTGCTGGGCGCACGGAAGAACTTCGTTCCCGGGACGAGCTCATAAACGAGGCGAAAGAACGGCGTATTGCCGCCGAGCATCCAGAGAAACGCGACTGCGCCGATGCCGAGCCAGAACCGGCGGAAGGCCCGGCGCGAGTCGCCGCCGAAGGATGCGCCGGCCAAGAGCAATACGGCGCCGCCGAGGTACTCGCTGTGGAGATGAATGCCGTTGGGCCCCCAGTACCGATCCAGAATGCCGGTGAACTGCGGGAGGTACATGTTGAACAGCTCTACGATCGGAAACGAAAACGATGTGGCGTACGCGTAGTCGCGGCCGCCGGCGCGCGGAGACCACTCCACGTATTCGCGCACTGGCGCGTACTGGATCGCTCCGATCGCCATGCCGAGGAGCACCGCACCCAGCGCGAACGCCAGCCGACGCACCGCGACCCGGCGGTCGAGCTTCACGCCGGCGCCGTCGGAGCCGAGCGCGAGAAACAGCGCGAACGCGCCTGCCGTGAGGAGCAGGTACTGCAGCAGTTGCGGATGCGGGCTGAGGACGGCCAACCCGATGGTGATCGCGAACGCGCCCCACGCCCAATGGCGGCCGTCTCGTATGCCCCGCACCAACAGCCAGAGTGCGAGTGGGAGCAGCGCCGAGACGAACAGCTTGCCGTCGTGTCCGGGCGACGCGTACGACGCGATGGGGCCAGAGAGGAGATACGCCATCCCGCCAACGAGCGACGCGCTGAACCCGAGTCCCCAGGCGCGCAGGAAGCCGTAAGTGAACAGTCCGGCGGCGAACAGGTGCAGGATGAAGCCCCAGCTCATCGCGAGGTCGGTCGGCATCACCATCCGGAGCAACGCGGTCGGATAGAAAATGTCTCCGTGCATGGCGGCCACGTACGGAAGGCCGCCGAACATGTACGGGTTCCACTGGGGAATCCCCTGTCCCGCGCGCAGAGCCTGCGCCGCGAAGTCGCGGAAAGCGAATCCGGCGATGTACTGGTCGCTGCGCGGGTTGACGAGGAACTGGCCGGACAGCACGGGATACGCGAGCAGCAGCGTCGCGATCGCGTACGCCACCGCCGCCCAGCCCATTGCGAAGCGCGGCGCCGAATCGGTGGGCGCCGCGGAACTGCTCTCAGGTCGGGACATCCGAGGGGTCGGTAGTCGGCGGGCGGCGGCGCACGGCGGCGTGCGCCCAGAAGAGGAAACCAGGGACGACTTCGAGCAACGTGAGCCAGATCCGCGAGACGAGCGCGATCAGCGCGGCCTGCGGCCGCGTGGCGAGACCGGCATAGACGAGGACCGTCACCATGGCCCCCTCCCGCACGCCCAGCCCCGCCGGTGCGAAGAGCGCAAGATAACCGACGAGGTACGAGATGGTGTAAGCTGCCAGATACTCGGCGTAGCCGCCAGCGGCGGCGCCCAGCACTCCCGATGCGAAGAAGCGAAACGCGGCGCCGTAGAGCAGCCAGGCGATGACGTTCCCGATGAGGGCGTACACGACCGCCCGCGTCGGCAGAGATGCCTGCAGTGGCCGCCCGACCGTGCGGCCGATCCACGGGGCGATGCGCGGGAGGAGCGCTGGCGCGGCAAGCAATGCGGCCGCGGCGAGCACCACGATCACGATCGCGAGCGTCCCGTGCCCGTTCGACGATCGCTCGAGCAGCGCTCGGCCGCCGAGCAGCGCGACGACGAATCCGGCGACGACATTGACCAGCGTGCCGAGGATCGCGGATCCCGAAGCGGCGATCGGTGACACCCCCTCCTCGCGCGCCATCGCGCCCATCGCGCCGATCTGCCAGATCTTGCCGGGCAGATAGCGGCCGAGATTCGACACGCTCCAGATGCGCGCAGCCGTCCAGAACGGGAGCCGCGCGTCCCAGCAGGCGAGCACGCTGCGCCACGTCTGCACGAGCACGGCGTGCGCGCAAAGGAAGAGCGCCCCGGAAAAGAGGATCAGCGACCAGTCTGGTGCGATGGTCGCGGGATGCGCGCGAAGCTCGCGCACGTCGCGCAGCAGCTCGCGGCCCACCAGCACGATCACGACGGCGGCGAGCACCCAGCCGGCGACGCGAAGGCGCGGCCTACTTCGTCGTTCGGCCAAGGGCGGTGCGGTAGATGTCAGCGTATCGGCGTGCGGCGACGGCGGGCGAAAAGTAGGACAGCGCGCGCTCTCGCCCCGCGCGGCCGAGCGACGCGCCACGATCGGGTCGCGCCAACACGGCGATCAGCGCGGCCGCGAGCGCGGCCGGATCGCGCCGCTCCACCAGCATGCCCGTCACGCCGTGCTCCACCACGTCGATCAGGCCGCCGGAGGCGAACGCCACGACGGGAGTCTCGCACAGCTGCGCTTCCACGGCCACCAGGCCCAACCCCTCATTGACCGACGGAACGACGAGCGCGATGGCGGATCGATAGAAGGCAGGCAGCGCGTGGCCCGGCTGCGCGCCGTGCCAGGTGATGCGCGCCGACACGCGGAGCGACTCGGCGAGCGCCTCGAGCGCTTCGCGCTCTTCCCCGTCGCCGACGATATCGAGCGCGATGTCCGGCGACAGCAGGGCGAGGGTGCGGAGCAGCACGTCGAGCCCCTTCTGGCGCATCAGCCGTCCGACGAAGAGCAGCCGGCCGGGGCGCGGCCCGCTCGGGCCCGGCGTGAAGATCGCCGCCTCGACGGGCATCGGGGCCACCTTGGGCATGATCCCGGACATCTCCTGCGCTTCGGCGGCGAGCCAGCGCGACACCGCCGTCACCGCGGAGGAGCGGCGCAGCACCTGACGGAAGATGGGACGCGACGCGGGGAACGCGCGCGCCATCCGGATGTCAGTCCCGTGAAAGGTCGTGACCATCGGCGTGCGCGTGAGGCGGCCGGCCCACGCACCGACGACTCCGTTCGGGAACCACCAGTGCGCATGCAGCAGGTCGGGCTTGAACGAACGCTCGGCGCGCAGCGTCGCGGTCAGCTCGGCCCCCAGCATACCGGCGAGCGCGAGCCGCGCGCCCCACGAATCGCGCACCTGCGACGCCATGTTCCCCACGTACGCGAGCGTCTCGAGGCGGCGCGGCGCGTAGCGGAATCGCTCCACCGCAACGGCGCCGATGCGCTCGCGAGCGGGCACGCCGGCCGCGGCCGGTGCGACGACACGTACCTCGACGCCCTCCTCGCCCAACGCGGTGGCCAGCCGCAACACGAACGAGCCGGCGGCGTCCCCCGCGTGACGCGGGAACGAGTGCGTGAGAAAGAGGACGCGCATCGCTACTCGTCGATGGGGCGCGACGCGCGGACCTCATCGAGTTGCCGCCTGAGCTCGCGCAGCTCGGCCCGCTGCCCAGCGATCTGTTCGCCGAGCAGGCCGGTCGCGAACAACACGCTGCCCAGGATGAGGCAGGTCTGGATGAGCGTCCACACCCAGCGATAGCCCACGTTGTCCACCGCGAGAGCGACGAGCGCGACGAGTCCCGCCAGGAGACCGACGGCGAACAGTCCCGCCCCCAGCATGCCGAACAACAGCAGTGGCTTCTTGCCGAACCGGAGCTCGAACCAGACCGAGAGCATGTCGAGCACTCCGATCGGGATCCGCGACAGGCCGAACTTGGACTTGCCGGCGTGGCGCGGATACAAGGGCACCGGGATCTCGGTGACCGTAAAACCCTGGGCCGCCGCGATCACGATCATGTAGCGATGCCAGTCGGGCCGCACCGGCAGGGCGTCCATGATCTCGCGCCGGTACGCCTTCACGGAGTTGAGATCCTTCACCGGCACGTTGAAGAGCCGGCGGCTCAATCCATTGTAGATCCCCGACACGAAGGCCTTCTCGTACTTCCCTTCCTTAAACCCGGTTACCATGTCGGCCGCATCGTCGAGGATGGGCGCAACGAGGCGCGGGATGTCTTCCGGCATGAACTGAAGGTCGGCGGGATAGAACACCAGCACCGGGCCGGATGAGTTCAGGTATCCCGTGCGGAGGGCGTCGGCGATGCCCCGGCTGGCGCGGTGGCGCACGGCGCGCAGAAAGGGAAACTCCAGGAAGAGCGCCTGGAGCACGGACCAGGTGTCGTCCGCCGAGCCGTCGTCCACGACGACCACCTCGTAGCGCACAGCCGGCGACGTCGCGAACGCCGCGGCCGCGAGCCTCATGAAGAGCGGCAGATTCTCCGCCTCGTCTTTCGCCGGGACGAGGACGGAGACGTCCACGTCCGACGCGCGGCGCGCGACCAGCGGCGCCGCCGTGCGCGCGCGCTCGTCGAGCATCATACGCGCTTTCGCATTCGTGCCGAGAGAACGCCGAGCTGGTCGCGATACTTCGCCACGGTGCGGCGCGCGATCTGGACTCCGGTCTCCTTCAGGATGTTGACGATCGCCTGATCGGTGAGCGGGTGCTTGGGGTCCTCATCGGCGACGAGCTTCTGGATCTGCGCCTTGATGCCCCGCGCCGAGACGTCCTCGCCTGCCGTGGTGGACAGGCCGGACGAGAAGAAGAACTTGAGCGGCAGCACCCCGCGTGGCGTCTGCACGAACTTCTCGTTCGTCACGCGACTCACCGTGCTCTCGTGCATGCTGATCACTTCGGCGACCTCGCGCAGGGTGAGCGGCTTGAGGAACTGCACGCCCTTCTCGAAGAACTCGCGCTGCCGCTCGACGATGTAGTTCATGACCTTCAGCATCGTCTGCCGGCGCTGCTCGATCGCCTGGATCATCCAGTTGGCCGAATTGAGCTTGTTCGAGATGAACTCCTTGTTCTCGCCATCGAACTTCTTCTTGTCGCGGGCGATCTCCTGGTACGCTTTGCTCAGCTTGAGGCGCGGCAGGTTCGCGTCATTGAGGAAGACGTGATACTTGCCGTCGATCTTGTCGACGATGAGGTCCGGGATGATGTAGTTGTCGCTGGCGTCGCTGTACACGAGCCCCGGCTTCGGGTCGAGCTTCGCGATCTCGTCGGCGGCCTTCTGCACGTCGACCGGGCTGATGCCGAACCGCTTGGAGATCTCGCTCCACCGGTGGGCGATCAGCTCGTCGAAGCAGTCGCGCACGAGGCGGAAGGGCACGGAGTGCTCGAGGCCCGCCTCCCGCAGCTGGAGCATGAGACATTCGCGCAGGTCGCGGGCCCCGACACCCGGCGGGTCGAGGCTCTGGATGACGCCGAGCATCTCCTCCGCCTCGCCCATCGTGTAGACGGGCAGGTCGGTGACGTCCCGTTCCGTCTCCTCCGCCGCCTTGCGCACCTCTTCGTTCGCGCCTTCGACGATCTTCTCGAGGCCGCACGCAAGGTAGCCGTCCTCATTCACGTTGCCGATGAACTCCTCGGCGAGGAACATCTGCCGGCCGTTCAGGTCGAGCAGCGTCACCTGGTCGCGCAGATGGTCGGACAGGTCGCGCGAATCCACCGTGACCGGTTCGTAGTACTCGCGCTCCTCATGCTCCTCGCGCCGCCCGCCCGCGTCGAACCCGTCGAGCAGGATCTCCTCCCAGTCGATCTCTCCCTTCTCTTCCTTCTCCGCCTCGGTTTCCTGGGTGGCCTCGTCCTGCGGCGCTTCGCCGTCCTCCTCGTCCTCCTCGTCCGGCTCGATCATGTCGAGGAACGGGTTGTTGAGCAGCTCCTGCTTGAGGTGCTGCTGGAGGTCGAGGAGGGGCATGTACAGCAGATCCATCGCCTGGTAGAGGCGCGGATTGATCTTCAGCTCCTGCTTGAGCTGCGTGTGCTGGCCGAGGCCCGGTCTCATGCGCCGTCTCCCTGATTCTCGGTGGCGAACCGGGCACGCAGGCGCGCCGAAAGGGTCGGGCCGAGGTAGATGTTGGCCACGGTGTCGTCGAACACGAGCTCGCGCACCGTGCCGGATACCTTCACCTGGCCGTCGAACATGATGTACGCGCGGTCCACGATATCGAGGGTTTGTTCCACGTTGTGATCGCTGATCAACACGCCGATGCCGCGGTGCCGCAAGCCGGCGACGATGGTCTGGATGTCGTGCACGGCGATGGGGTCCACCCCCGCGAACGGCTCGTCCAGCATCATGAACTTCGGTTCCGTCACGAGCGCCCGCGTGATCTCCAGCCGCCGTCGCTCGCCACCGGAGAGCTGAAACGCCTTGCTGTGCCGCAGGTGCTCGATGTGCAACTCCCGCAACACGGTCTCGAGACGCTGGGCGCGCTGCTCCGAGGAGAGCGGCAAGGTCTCGAGGATCGCTACGATGTTGTCCTCGACGGAGAGCTTTCGGAAGATGGAGGGCTCCTGGGAGAGGTAGCCGAGCCCCATCCGGGACCGCTTGTACATGGGCATCGAGGTGATATCCACCCCGTCCAGCATGATGTGGCCCGCCTGCGGCTGGATCAGCCCCACGATCATGTAGAACGTGGTGGTCTTCCCTGCTCCATTCGGGCCCAGCAGTCCAACAATCTCGCCTTGTTGCAATCGGAGGGCCACATCGTTGACCACCCGGCGCCGGCGATACGTCTTCACCAGTCCCTTTGCCTCGAGCACACTGCGAGCAGCGGGTGGAGGCGAGCCGACAGCGCGCGTGAACCGCGGCGTCGCGTGCTCGCCCGTGTGCTTGAGGACGTCCGCCACCTCGGTGCGCATCCGGGCGATGTCGCTCCAGAGCGCATCGGCGATGCGGATGCGCGAGTCGGGCTCGAGGGTGCCGCCCGGCGGGAGCACGATCACTTGTTCGGAGGCGAGCCGTGGCAACACCGATGCGGCGAGGTGATCGCGCACCTGGTCCATGCTCAACTCACCAGCCTCGCGCTCCGCGTCCCGTCCGGCGACGCGCTGCGCCGCGAGATGGTCGTTGCGGTAGCACACGGCCATTTCGTCGAACGTGGCCACGCCCGCGCCGTCGGCGACGCAGATGAGCGCGTGCAGCGCGAGCGCGGTGGAGCGATCGCCGTTGGCGAGCCGCTCCACGAGCGCCTGGAGGCGCGGCGAGATGGCCGGGGCAGTCATGGACGCCTGGGAGAGGTTGCGGGCACGGCGGCGGGCGGCGTCGGCGCGGGGGATGTCGGCACGGGGACTGGTGCTGGCGCCCCTGGCGGCGTGGTGCCGACGGTGCGAGGCGTCGTCGCGGGCGTCGGCGCTGCCGCCACCGCACGGCGACAGCGCGACGTGGAATCGGGATTCGGCTCGACGTACACCCCACCCGCCTGATCGGCATCCTTCACGACGACGGTGGAGACCTTTGACGAATCGAAGGTGACGGTAATCAGCCGGCCGCGGACGTAGTTGATGGCGGGTACGCACACCGACGTGTCGCGAGGCGGCAGGTGTTGCAGCGACGTCGCCAACGCTCCGGGACGGCCCATCGCGACGAGCTGGCGGATGCGAGGCTTTGCCGCCGTGTCCCGGGCAGGCACCGAGTCGCACGTGGCAATGACGGTGTCGCCGGTGAGGCGATCCTTCTCGGCGGTGCGGAATCTCGTCGTGTCAGGCAATCCCTCGGCGCTCGCGCCGCGCACGGCGGTCATGCTGCGAATCTTCTGGAGCGGCAGCAGCACGTCGATGGAATCGGCGAGCATCGACTGGCCGAGCGACGTGGCGTGCGCGCGACTCTTTCCCCACGCGATGGCGCGCTGGAGCAGGTCGTCCGTGACGCGCATGTCGATGGTGTCCGAGCGCAGGTTGAGGTCCTCGCTCGTCGCCGTCGCCGCGTTCTTGGCCAGGACGCGATCCAGCTTGCGTCGGCGGGACAGCAGGTCGATCGTCTCGCCGACCAGGGTGAATGGCCGGCCCTTGGTGCCGGTGATCTTCGGCGTGCGCATGATGCGGAGCAGGCCGCTGCCGCTGTTCGCATACAGCGAATCACCCGTCGCGGTGAGCTCGGGCCGAACGACGACGACGCTCCCGACCGCCGAGACGATGCTGTCGCCGAGAAGATAGACCGTCGAAGCCGTCACCTGGACCGGCGGCTGCGCCCGCCCCTGCGCATCCCGTTCGACGAGGCTGATCGTGGGCCGACCGATCGCGGTCGCGAACTGCTGCGGGCGCACGCGCGGGATGGCGCGAAGGAACTCCACCTGCGGGCCGCGCAGGGTGGACCCGGTGGGCAGGCTCGCATTCACGTTCTGCACGGCGAGCACGCGCTCATCGCGCTGATAGTATGTGATGAAGTCCGCCTTGAGCTTCAGCCGCGGCTCCGCATAGTCGGCATGTCCGATGAAGACGATGCGCCCTTCGTCGCCGTAGGACTCGAGGCTGTCGGATCGCAGGACGAGCCCCTGCACGGGGCAGCGGGCCACGACGTTCCCGCCGGTGAAGATGTTGCGCTGCCCGCTCGGCAGCTTGAACGAGTTCAGCGCCCGGTCCGACGCGAACTGCAGCGTACAGCGTCCCGTCGGCGCGGGCGCCGCCTGGGCCGAGGCCATCGCCGGAGCGAGCACGAGCAGCGCGAGCGAGAGCGCGTGGCGAACGCTCATTGCCCGGGCAGAGTGAAGTTGCCGCGGCCGCGCGCGCCCTTGAGCACGACGAAGTGGTTGAGCTGCGGATCCGAGCGGAAGCCGACGCCGGAAATCGTCTTGCCCGCGTCGACGATCGTGAACGCGCTATCGCTCGACACTTCGTTCGTCGGCTGGCTGTAGCGCACGTGCGGGGACGTGAGCCGCTTGCCGTCGTTGGTCGTGATCACGACGTGCCCGAACCCTTCCAGCAATTGCTGACGCAGGTTGTACCGCCCGCGGTCGCCAACCATCGTACCGTCCTTCACGCCGGTACTGGTATTGAAGGTCGCGCGCACCTTGCGCAGCTCGAAGCGCGTGTTGTCGTCGAAGATGTACGCCGAATCGGCGAACATCTCCCCGCGCTGCACGCCCTTGTCGGTAAGCAGCGAGCGCACGTTCAGCATCACCTGCTCGGCGCTGTCGGCGAGGGAGGCTCCGCTCTTCACCGGCGGCGCGCTCCCCTGTCCCGAGCACCCCGCAATCGTGACGACGGCTACGGCAACCGCGAGAAGGAGCCGGCGCATCAGGCGACCCTCGCGCGCAGGAGGTCGTGCAGATGCACCACACCGGCGATCCGCTCGGCGTCGTCGAGCACGGGCATGGCCATGATGCCGTGGGTCTCCATGCGGTAGGCGACGGCGCTCGCCAGCTCGC
>JBBQDE010000024.1:0-13675 GCA_038319425.1 Gemmatimonadales bacterium | reverse complement strand
CATCACGCGCTGGAAGCCGCCCGGCACGCGGACGATATGACTGCGTGCGTCCGGCGCGAGGGCGATGGCGATCGCGGAATCACGCTTCACCATCGACAGCGCGCTGTCCGGCGCCCACGGCTGCCGCACGACGACGCGCGCATGCCGCACGGTCACGTCGGTGATCTTCGGCGGCACGCCGTGCTGCGACGAGTCCTTCGGCGTTCCACTGGGCTCCACGAGCGCCTGGAAGTTCCAGCGTGCGCCCGGTTGCCTGTCGGCCACGATGACCGCCGTATCGACCACGAGCGACTTGACCACGACGTGGCCGCGGAGCGAAGACCAGAGTGCATAGCGCACCTGCACGCGACGCGCGGTGAACACAGGCTTGCCGCTGCTGTCGTCCAGCTTCACGTCGGTGAGCGTGGCGCCGGACAGCAGGTTGCCGCGCAACCGGGCGATGTCGAGCCGTCCGGTGAGCCGCTTGTTGGCCTGCGACACCACGATGCGGCGCGCGCGCTCGTTCCCCCACGGCGTGGTGGCGATCAGCAGTACCACGACCGCGGCGAGCACGATCGGCAGCACGACGAGCGCGAACACGACCTTCGTGACGCGCCGCGTCCGATCGGGCGGCGGCGGCGGAGTGAACGCCGCGTGCGGCAGTGGCGCTCGGGCAGTCGTCGTCAAAACGCCTGCCCCATCGCGAAGTGGACCACCAGACGCCGCGCCAGCGATCGCAGTGCACCGGGGCTCGGCTCGATCGGCGAGTACGACTTCTCCGTCGTGAGGCGGACGACGTGCTCGACACCGTTCGCGTCGGTGACGGCGGCGACGACGGGCAGCGACTGCGCGCCGACCGGACGAAGTCCAAGGTCGAGCCGCAGCACCCCGAGCGGGGACCGGATACGGATGCCGGCGCCCGGCGTCACCGCGCCGCGTCCATGCGCCGGCGAATCGAGGCCTTGTGTGCCAACGTACGCCCCGTCGAGAAACACGATGCCACCCAGCTTGCTCCCGAGCGGAAGGCGCAGCTCCGCGCTTCCTTCGATGACGCTGCTCCCGCCGGTTGGGCGCGTGAAGAACTCGCTCGACGGGATGCCCGACGGATCGCATGCGCCGCTCGCGATCGTCGCGTCGGTGCATCCCGCCGAGAGCAGCGACGCGCGGCGTACCTGGAGCACCTGCGGTCCGAGCTCGTTCTCGGCGAAGCCGCGCACCGACTGCATGCCGCCGGCGTAGAAGCGCGCGCGGGGATGAAGGATGCCTTGCGGGTGCACCCAGCCGGCGCGTCCGTGCAGGGCGAGCACCTTGGGAAACTTCTCCTCGTCCAGATCGTTGCGACCGAACGCGCGGTACCAGGCGCCATCGGCAGCGATGCGCTCGTGCGAGAAGGTGGACCCCGTCGCGCTCGACGCGTGCTCCGCGTCCACCACCGCCGTGTAGCCGCGTGTCGGCGCCTCGAGATCGTCGGCGCGGTCGATCCACGCGCTCACACCGATGGGCGCGAGGCGCTGGCGCTGCGTCAGGGCGCTGACGGCGACAGCGTCGCAGATGCCGTAGCCGGCGCAGAAGTAGATCGCGCCGCCGCGCACGCGCGTGGACTCGAGGCGGTAGTTGATGCCGACCGGCAGCTTCGGTGCGAGCTCGCGAACGATGCCCAGCGAGACGCCGGCATCCTCGTCCACCACCACACCCGGCAGCGATCGGCGCCCGCCGAACAGCATCACCGACGCCGACGTGCGCGCCCCGGCGATCCACGGCTGCGTGAGGGTGAGCGAGCCCTGATACGTGGGCCTGAGGAAGGCGCTCGCGTCGGCAGCGCCATCGGGAATCGCCTGCCGGAAGATGGCGCGACCGTTCAGTTGCTCGCCGAGCAGGTTGCCGGCCGCCGCGCGCAGCGACAGCCAGCGCCCCGCGCCGAGCGCGTTGTGTCGCAGCTCGACGGCGGCCTGGCCGAACTCGATGGTGTTGAAGCCGAGCGTCACACTGGCGTGACGCGGAAAGGCTTCCGTCACGACGACGGTGATGTGCTTCACGCTGTCGCCCGCCGGGGGCGTGATCACGAGCGCGCGCGAGATGGCGGGAGACTGGAAGAGCCGGCGCTGGCTCTCGAGCACCGCGTCGCGGGTGTACAGCGTGCCGGGGCGGAGCAGCAAGGCGCGGCGCAGGGTTGCGTCGCTCTCCACCGAGTTGCCCTCGAACTGCACGTCACCCACGCGCGTGATCCAGCGCGAATCCACGACGATGGATACCGGCACGACGTGCGACCCGTTGTCGCGCGGCATCGTGGTATCGATCTGCACGTCGCCGTAGCCGTGGTTCCACACGGCGATTTTCAGTCGCGCGAGCGTGCTGTCGAGCGCGACAAGGTTGAGCGGCTCTCCTTCCTGCAGGGAGACCGCGTCCGCCAACTCCGCGCCGGACAGCACGGGCGTTCGCTGGCTCACCGCGAGCTTGCCGAGCCGAGTCGGCTCACCCTCGACGATGCGGAAGGTGACGGCGACACCGCGCTTCGCCGGCGCGAGCACGGTGTCCACCTGCGCCTCCCGGTAGCCGCGACGCCAGTAGTAGACTCGGAGGCTGGTGATGTCTTCGCCGAGCGCATCGCGGGTGGTGCGCCGCCGGTCAGTGAAGAGCAGGTTCGGCGTGAGCTTGCAGATCGGCGCGAACAGGATGAGCCGGCAGCTCGACGTGCGCGTGAAGATGACGAGCTTCAGGTCGCTCGTGGCAACGTCCTTCGCCCCGTCGAACGTGAGCGACGCCACGTCCATGGAATCGCGCGGATCCGTCGGGAGTGGCGTCGCCTGCGCACGCGCGACGAACGGCGTCGCGAGGAGCAGCGACGCCGCGAGCAGCATGCGGAGCGAGCGGGGAAATGCGTGCACGAATAGCGGTTGGGCCCCAGAGGGCGGACTGTGCCGTAAATGCGAGAAACGGGCCGAAAAGACGGCTAGGCGGAAGGCGGTTGGGCGGTATGGCGGGAACGACGAGTGGCACACCGAACCAGTCCGGTGTGCCTCTCTACCGCCTCAACCGCCTCAACCGCCTCAACCGCCTCAACCGCCTCAACCGCCTCAACCGCCTTACCGCCCGACCGCCTTACCGCCCGACCGCCTCACCGTCTAGTACCGGTAGTGATCCGGCTTGTACGGGCCGTCGACCGGAACGCCGATGTAATCGGCCTGGTCCTTGGAGAGCGTCGTCAACTTCACGCCGAGCTTGTCGAGGTGCAGCCGAGCGACCTTCTCGTCCAGGTGCTTGGGCAGCGTGTAGACCTTCTTCTCCAGATTGTCCGCATTCCGGTGCAGCTCGAGCTGCGCCATCACCTGGTTGGTGAACGACGCCGACATCACGAAGCTCGGGTGGCCGGTCGCACAGCCGAGATTCAACAGCCGTCCCTCCGCCAGGATCATCACGCTGTGGCCGTCGGGGAAGACGAACTCGTCGTACTGCGGCTTGATGTTGATGCGCGTGATGCCCTTCTTCTTCAGGCCGGCCATGTCGATCTCGTTGTCGAAGTGGCCGATGTTCCCGACGATCGCCTTGTCCTTCATCTTCGCCATGTCGTCCACCGTGATGATGTTCTTGTTGCCGGTGGCGGTGATGAAGATGTCGGCCGTCTTCACGACGTCGTCGAGCGTGGTGACCTGGTAGCCTTCCATCGCTGCCTGGAGCGCGCAGATGGGATCGATCTCGGTGATGATGACGCGTGCGCCCTGGCCGCGGAGCGACTGCGCGCAGCCCTTGCCGACGTCGCCGTACCCAAAGATGACCGCGACCTTGCCGGCCAGCATCACGTCGCTTGCGCGCAGGATGCCGTCGGTGAGCGAGTGCCGGCAGCCGTACAGGTTGTCGAACTTGCTCTTGGTCACCGCGTCGTTGACGTTGATCGCCGGGAAGCGGAGCGTGCCGGCGTTCATCATCTCGTACAGGCGGTGCACGCCCGTCGTCGTCTCCTCGGACACGCCGCGGATCGCCGCCGCGACGTTCGTCCAGCGGTCCGGATTCTTCGTCCGCTCGGCGCGGATCAGGTCGAGGATGACGCCCCACTCCTCGCTGTCCGTCGCTTCGTTGAACGCGGGGATGACACCCGACGTCTCATACTCGGCGCCCTTGTGCACAAGCATCGTCGCGTCGCCGCCGTCATCGAGGATGAGGTTCGGGCCGGTGCCGTCGGGCCACATCAGCGCCTGCTCCGTGCACCACCAGTACTCCTCCAGCGTCTCGCCCTTCCACGCGAACACGGCCACACCGCTCGGGTTGTCGACCGTGCCGTTCTTCCCCACCGCAACGGCGGCGGCGGCGTGGTCCTGGGTGCTGAAGATGTTGCAGCTCACCCAGCGCACGTCGGCGCCGAGCTCGGTCAGCGTCTCGATGAGCACCGCCGTCTGCACGGTCATGTGCAGGGAGCCCATGATCTTCGCGCCGGCGAGCGGCTTCTTCCCCTTGTACTCGTGGCGCAGCGCCATGAGGCCGGGCATCTCCTGCTCGGCGAGGCGAAGCTCCTTGCGACCGAACTCGGCGAGCGAGAGGTCGGCGACCTTGAAGGCGGGACGGTCCATGGCGGTCTGGGAGACGGGGCGTTGGGTGGTAGCCATTGTCAGTGTGCGGTGAACGGTGAACGGTGAACAAGAGAAAGAGAGAACAACGGCGAACGGTGTCAGGCGTGTGGCGGCGCGGACCGGCGAGCGCGCGCGGCGAACAGGCCCGGCCCCTTGGCCTGCGGATCGGGCGGAAGCGCGGCGATACGAGGGTCGGTGAATCCGGCATCGGCGAGCCAGGCGGCGACCTGCGCGCGGTCGAACCCGAGCCAGAGATGCCCCATCGTCGTGCGGTACTCCTCGCGCTCATGCGGCAGCATGTCCACGATGAGCAGCCGCCCGCCCGGGCGGATCACGCGCGCCGCTTCCCTGATCACGACCGACGGATCGACGACGAAGTGCAGCACGAGCGAGAGGATCCCCGCGTCCAGCGAGGCGGCCTCGATCGGCAGACTTTCAAGACTGCCGCTCCGCACCTCCACGTTGTCATGCTCGGCCAGGCGTTTTCGCGCCGCGCCCAGCATCGCGCTGGATTCATCCACGGCGATCACGTGGCCCACGAACGAGGCGAGTGCCGCGGCGGTCTGGCCGGTGCCGCAGCCCAGATCGGCCACGGTCCATTCGGGGTCGAGCAGGGCGGCGAGAGGGGTGAGATCCGTGCGGCTGCCGTAGAGCTCCAGCCGCAGCTTGTCCCACTGGCCTGCGCTCGACGAGAAGAACGCCTGCGAGGTGGAGCGTCGCTCGAGCAGCACCTGCTCCGCGCGCGAGATGTCATGCTGCGCGGATGGCGTGGCACCCACTTGGTCGCGGACGAGGTGCCACAAGCGGCGCGCACCGGGATCGAGCGCGGTTCCCGGCATCGCGTAGCGGCGGCTCGTGCCCTCGGCCCTTGCGATCACCCAGCCCTCGTCGGCGAGCGTCTTGAGGTGCCGGCTCACCGTGCTCTGTGGCAATTGCAGCGTCGTGCACAGCTCACCCACGGTCAGCTCGTGACGGTCGAGCAGCAGCAACAGCCGGCTCCGGGTGGGGTCGGCGAGCGCCGAAAGGCGGTCGAAGAAGGGGCGGGTCTGTATCATCCGTATATCCGGATGAAAGGTTGCTTCCAAGCCCGCCTACGTCAAGGGGGCAAAGCCCCGATCAAGGCGATCAAGGGGTCAGACCCCTTGATCGAGGGCTCTGACCCCTTGATTCGATGCCCGAAATGAGATCGGAGCCGCTACGGTTGATCAGCGCTCGTGGCGGAAGTCAGCCGGGCGGGGAGTGATGGGCATCCTCATTGTGGTGGCACTGGCCAGCGCGCGGGCGGGCGGTGCCGCGACGGCCAGCCGGCACAGCTTGGCGAGATGCTCGGGCGTGAGGTGGGCCCAGTCTTCCGGCACCTGCGCCAGGCGCCGGCGCTCCGTGCCGTCTTCCATCTCGAAGACCAGCCAGCCGTTGCGAAAGCTGGCATCCATGAGATGCGCGCGCGCGGCGGGAGTCTCCACGTGCCATACCCGCCAACGGGCGCCTGCCGAATCCTGAAACGTCAACAATCCCACGGGACCTCTCCTCTCTCGGTCACCACGACGCGATCCGTCGCGTGTGGCGCTCACTGCCTTGCGAGCAAGTTGTATTCCGACTCGACCGTCGATTGCCCACCGCGCGACGATGCGACATGTTCTGCGCGGCCCTTCCTCTCTCCACACACACATGCCAGACCGCTTCGCCTCCGACTCGTCGCTCGATCGCCGAAGCTTCATCGGTGCCACCGCCGCCGTGATGGGGGCGAGCGTGGTTCGCCTCCCGCCGCCGTCGCCGGGAACAAAACCTGACGAGTCCGCCAGGACGGCCAACCTCGCACCATTCGAGCTCGAAGAGAAGACCCTGGCCGAACTTCAGGCCGGACTTCGCAGCGGTCGCTATACCGCCCGGGGGCTGGTGGAGCAGTATCTCGGCCGCATCGAGTCCCTCGATTCGCAGGGACCGGCGCTCCGCCACGTGATCGAGACGAACCCCGACGCGCTCGCGATCGCCGATGCGCTCGACGTGGAGCGGAGAGAGGGCCGCACCCGCGGCGCGCTCCACGGCATTCCCGTGCTCGTGAAGGACAACATCGACACGACCGACCGGATGTCCACGTCGGCGGGCTCACTGGCACTCGAAGGCTCGCGGCCCTCGCGCGACGCGTTCATCGTGGAGCGATTGCGCGCCGCGGGTGCGGTGGTGCTCGGCAAGACGAACCTGAGCGAGTGGGCCAATTTCCGGTCGACGCATTCCTCGAGCGGATGGTCCGCCCGGGGCGGGCAGGGGCGCAACCCGTATGCGACCGATCGGACGCCCTCCGGATCCAGCTCCGGCTCCGCCGGCGCAACCGCGGCGAGCTACTGCGCCGTCGCGGTCGGCACGGAGACCGATGGCTCGGTGACCTCTCCTGCCGCGGCGTGCTCGCTCGTGGGGATGAAGCCGACGATCGGCCTCGTGAGCCGCAGCGGGATCGTCCCCATCGCGCACTCGCAGGACACGGCGGGCCCGATGGCGCGCACCGTGACCGATGCCGCCATCCTGCTTGGCGCCCTGGCCGGAGCAGATCTCCGCGATGCCGCCACCGCGGCGCGTCGTGGCAACGCAAACGTGGATTACACGCGCTTTCTGGACGCGCGCGGACTGACGGGTGCCCGGATCGGCGTCGCGCGAAAGCGCTACACGGGCTACAGCACGCACGCCGACGCCGCGTTCGAGCAGGCACTCCACGCGATGTCGGCACTCGGCGCCGTGATCGTCGATCCCGCCGACATCGCCACGGCCGGACAGTTCGACGACGCCGAGTTCGAGGTGCTCCTGTACGAGTTCAAGGCCGACCTCGAATCGTATCTGCGCGGCCTGCCAACCGGCGCGCGCGCCCGCACGCTGCCGGATCTCATCGCCTTCAATCGCGCGCACGCGAGCGACGAGATGCCGTACTTCGGCCAGGAGATCTTCGAAAAGGCGTCGGAGAAGGGGCCGCTCTCGAGCGCTGCGTACCGGACGGCACTGCGAACGTGTCGCGAGCTCGCGCGCACGCAGGGACTCGACGCGACGTTCGCGAAGCACCGTCTCGACGCACTCGTCGCACCCACCCAGGGACCGCCGGCGCTGATCGACCTGGTGAACGGGGATCCGTCGGGCGCAAGCAGCACGTCTCCCTGTGCGGTGGCCGGCTATCCGGCGATCACCGTGCCGATGGGCTACGCGTCCGGGCTGCCGCTCGGCATCACGTTCATGGGGCTTGCCTGGAGCGAGCCCGCGCTGCTCAAGTACGCGTACGCGTTCGAGCAGCAAACGAAAGTGCGGCGCGCCCCCCGCTTTCTTCCCACGGTGGCGCTGCAGCCCGGCTGACGACGTCAACGCCGAGCGGGCCGGATGCGTAGCCCTGGTTCGGACGTCCACTCACACGCAGGTACCGATGCATCGGCGACATCTCTCCTTCCTCCTCGCCGGCCTGCTGCTCGGCGCCCCTCGACTGTCCGCACAGACGCGGACCGTGGACGTACTGCTCCGCGGCGGCACGGTCGTGGACGGGACGGAGGCCGCTGAGCGCCGCGCCGACGTCGGCGTGCAGGGCGACCGCATCGTGTTCATCGGTGACGCGACCCAGGCCGGGATTCAGGCGCGCCGCACCATCGACGCGAAAGGGCTGATCGTCTCGCCCGGATTCATCGATCCGCACACGCACACGCTCGACGATCTCTCCAGTCCCGCGCGCCGCAGCAACGTGGGCTACCTCATGCAGGGCGTGACGACCGTCATCACGAACAATGACGGCGGCGGCACGACGGACATTGGGACGACGTTCGATGCGTGGAGCCGCGACGGCATCGGCACGAACGCGGCGCTCTACGTGCCGCAGGGCGCGGTGCGCCGGCGCGTGATGGGGATGTCGGCCAACGGGCCGACGGCCGCACAGCTCGACTCGATGCGGGCGCTCGTGGCGCGCGGCATGACTGCGGGCGCGCTCGGCATGTCCACCGGCTTGTACTACGCGCCGGGCAGCTATGCCAACACCGATGAAGTGATCGCGCTCGCACGGGTGGCGGCGCAGGCGGGCGGGATCTACGACTCCCACATGCGCGACGAGAGCTCCTACACGATCGGACTCGTTGGCTCGATCGACGAGACGCTGCGGATCGCGCGCGAGGCGGGCATTCCGGTGCACATCTCGCACATCAAGGCGCTCGGTGCCGACGTGTGGGGCATGAGCGACACGGTGATCGCGCTGATCACCTCGGCGCGCGCCGCCGGGCTGAAGGTGACCGCTGATCAGTACCCGTATCTCGCGTCTGGCACGAGCGTGGGTGCCGCACTGCTGCCGCGCTGGGCAGAGGCGGGAGGGCGCGACTCCCTGCGTGCCCGCATCGCCGACCCATCGATCCGGCCGAAGCTCGTGGCGGAGATGGAGCGCAACCTGGTGCGCCGCGGCGGCGCGCCATCGCTGCTCATCACCGCGCAACGAGACAGCACAATCCGCGGCCGGACGCTGGCGCAGGTGGCCGAGGCGCGCGGAAAGTCGCCGATCGATGCTGCATTGGAGATCGTGCTCGCCGGCGACGCCAGCGTCGCGTCCTTCAACATGAAGGAGTCGGACCTGCGGGGGTTCATGGTGCAGCCGTGGGTGATGACCGGCTCGGACGGCTCGGACGGCCATCCGCGGAAGTTCGGCACCTTTCCCCGAAAGCTGCGGCAGTACGTGCTCGACGATCACGTGCTCACGATGCCGCAAGCCATCCATGCATCGAGCCAGCTCACGGCGGAGTCGCTCCAGCTCCCAGACCGCGGCGTGCTGGCGGTGGGGAGGTTCGCCGACGTCATCGCCTTCGATCCGGCCACCGTCGGCGACCGGTCCACGTACGTGAGCCCCGACCTGCTTGCGACGGGCATGCGATACGTGCTCGTGAACGGAAAGCTCGCCGTGGACAGCGGGCGGTTCACGGGCACGCTCGCGGGGCGCCCGCTCCGCCACATCGCCATGCCGGCTGCCAGCGGTGCGGTGCGCGGGCCGTCGACTCCGGCGCCCGACTATGCCGCGCATGTCGAAGTGCGGCGTACCACGCACGGTGTGCCGCACATCAAGGCCGACAACCTCGGCGCCGCCGAGTACGCGCTCGCCTACGTGCAATCGGAGGACTACGGCGCGCGTGTGGCGCTCGATCTCCTGCGGTCGCGCGGCGAGATGGGACGCTGGTTCGGGCGCGACAGCGTGGAGCGCGACTTCACGGCGCGTCAGGCTTATCAGCGGGCTGTCGCCACGTATCCGTTCCTGAGCGCCGACACGCGCGAGGTGTACGAAGGGTTCGCGGCCGGTGTGAACCGGTACGTGGAGCTGCATCCCGAGGAGTTCCCCGCCGGATTCACGTCGCGGTTCGACGGCTATGACGTCCTGGCGCACGACGTGAGCGTCACGTCATCGACGCAGGCGGCGAGGTTCTTGTCGCGAATCGACCCGACCTTCCGCGCGCGGCGCGTCCCGGCGGCGACCCCGTCGACCGAGAGGTTGCCCGCGCCCGGCGCCTGGGTGGATGTACCCGACGAGGGATCGAATGCGTGGGCGTTCGCTCCCACCCGTACGAAGTCGAGGCGCGCGATCCTGCTGCGCAATCCGCACCTCCAGTGGAACGCGGGTTATTACGAGGCGCACGTCACGGTGTTGGGCACGCTCGACTTCTACGGCGATTTCAGGATCGGCGGTCCGTTCGGCGTGATCGGCGGATTCAATCGCGATCTCGGCTGGGCGACGACCAACAACGATCCGCTGCTCGGCCAGGTATACGCGCTGGACCTCGATCGGGGGACACCCGATCACTACCTGCTCGACGGCACGAGCCGGTTGATCGACGCTGACCGGGTAACGGTCGAGTATCTGGCCAGCGCGACGATGGCGAGTGAGACGCGCGAGCTGCCGCGGACGCCGTTCGGCCCCGTCATCTACCGCGACAGCACGCGCCTGTACGTTTTGCGTGCCGCGATGGATGGCGACTACCGCGCGGGGGAGCAGTTCCTGCGAATGATGCAGGCGCGATCGCTGGGCCAGTGGAAGGATGCGATGCGGATGCGCGCGCGCCTCAATTCCAGCTTCACGTACGCCGATCGCGCCGGCAACATCTTCTATGTATGGAATGCCGCCATCCCGTCGCTGCCGCAGGGGGCCGGCTCGGATACCGTCGCTGTTCCGGTGCGCGCCACGTCGGACATGTGGCGGCACTACGTGCCGTTCGACTCCCTGCCGCAGGTGCTCAACCCCAAGGGTGGATACGTGCACAACGAGAACGATCCGCCGTACTACACCAGCATGCGGCAACCGCTCGACCGCGCCCGCTATCCGGCGTACTTCCCCGAGCCGCGCCTCGGGCTGCGCAGCCAGCTCGCCATTCAGCTCATCGACACGGATCGACGGCTGGGGCTCAAGGACGTGCTGGCCCTCAAGCACTCGTACCGCATGCTGCTCGCCGACCGCGTCCGTGACGACCTCGTCGTCGCGGTGCGCGCGTCGATCCCCGTGCCCGAGGTCGTCCAGGCGATCGATGCGGTAGCGCACTGGGACCGAACCGTCGCGCCGGCCAGCCGTGGCGGCGTGCTGTTCGAGATCTGGTGGCGCCGCTACGTCGCCGGCGCACGGCCTGACACGATGTACGCCACACCGTGGAGCGCGGCCGCGCCGACGTCGACCCCGAGCGGCATTCGCTTTCCGGCGCGGGCGGCCGAGGCGTTCGCCTGGGCCGTGGGAGAGACCTCCCGGCGCTACGGACGTGCCGACGTCGCCTGGGGGGACGTGCACCGGGTGCGCCGAGGTGGCGTGGACGTGCCGGTCGGCGGCTGCAATGGTGACATCGGCTGCTTCCGCGTGCTCTGGTACGCGGACGATCCGGACGGGAAGCGCGAGGCGGTGGGTGGAGACGGGTGGATTCTCGCGGTGGAGTTCGGGGACCAGCCGACCGCGTTCTCCGTGCTCGCGTATGGCGAGAGCCCGCGGGACGATTCGCCATTCCACAGCGATCAGGCGGAGATGTTCGCTCGGGGAGAGCTCAAGTCGGTGGCCTGGAGCGACGCCGATATCGCGCGGCAGACCGTGCGCCGCTATCGCCCCGGCGAACAGCGGTAGTCGCCGCACGAGACGCCGCCGCCGGCCGACGCGACATCCGTTGCAACCCGGCCGCGCAGACGTGCACGGATGGAACGGCAAGGCGATTGGTCATGAATGAAACGCGGGGCCCGGCGATCGCCGGGCCCCGCGTCGTTGATGCAGCACCCGCCGGTGATCAGCTTCCGATGAGCGGGTTGTTCAACCGCTCCGCTGATGGAAGCGGGAAGCAGATCTGGTTGCCGTAGGTGCCGCCACCGAAATGATACTGCGTACCTGCCGCCGGCTGCAGCGCCGCGCCGAAGCGGATGATGTCGCCCAGCTGCTGACCCTCGAGGAACAGATCGCGACGGCGTTGGCTTACCAACTCGGCAAGGTACTCAGTCGCGTGGTGCCGGTAAAAACTCCCTGATTCCCGCGCGCACGCGCGGCGTTGAGAATCGGCAGCGCCGTCGCCAGACTGCCGGACCGGATATCCGCCTCCGCGATGATGAGCTGCGCTTCATTGTACTTCGCGATCGGGATGGGCGTGCCGACCGATGGATACTTGGTCTGGTACCAATGCCGGATGCCGGAGGTGCTGACGACGCTCGACATCACCAGCGGTACGCGAGGGTCGCCGAGGCTGAAGGTGCGGTATGGCTCCCCGACCGAGCTCGAAGTGTTGGCCAGCGAGTTCTCATTGAACACCAGGTTGTTCCGCCGCGGGACCGTTCCCGAATACGTCGCGTTGCGCACGTACCCAACAGGGATCTGCAGCGCGTCGGTCTTCGCGCCCGCGTAGTCGCCGAGGTTGAGCTTCGCCCGCGCGCGACCCAGGTAGGCCATGCGCAGGATATCCATCGAAGCGGTGGACGCCGGTGCGACAGCCTGTGCCGCAACGATGGCCTCGGTGAATCGCGTGACCGCGATCCTGAACGAGCTGTGGCGGGTGACCTCTCCCCCGTAGGCGATCGAGCGATCGGCGTTGATTTTCGAGAAGGCGAGAGAACAGAAGCCTTCCCCGAGCAGCACGTACGAGTAGCCGGCATAGCCGGCGGGCGCTTCGTCACTCGTGAATATTCGCGTCAGGGATCGACGCGGGTGGTCTGATCGTCCTGGTCGTCGTCGTCCGCTCCACCACCGAACCCGCCGGCAAAGCCGCCGCCTGGCAACCGTTCCACGTGCAGGATCTGCTTCTGCTTCTCGCCACCCACGGTGAGCGTCACGAGGTAGTCGCCCGTATTCACGGGCGGCGCGGCGCCGCGCCCGCCCAAGCCGCCGCCCCCGCCGCCGCCCCCCCCACCACCGCCAGTGCGGAAGAGCTGCGCGATCTGACCCAGTTGTCCCGCATCGGACGCCGCGTCGCTCACGCCTTCACCCTGCGCCACCGCGGCACCGCGCGCGGGCGCTCCCTCGCCAGGCCGCACATTGAATCCGCCGCCGCCCTGCCCACGTCCGCCGCCACCGCCGAGCAATTGCGCGAGCCCCTGGGTGTTGCCCCCCGCGGTCGCGCTCCGCAGCCGGTCGATCGTCTCCTTCGCCAGCGTGCCCGCCTTGTCCAGCGAATCGACCACGAAGGTGACGCGCCGAGCCTGCACTACCGAATCGCGCACACCTGCTGTCGTGAGTGCCACGGCCTTTGGTGCCTTGCCACGAAAGTCCCACGTCACCTTGTGCAGTCCCGCGCCACCCGGGCCGGTGAGCGTGCGGATCGTATCACCGCTCGCATCGGTGATCACGAGACGCGTGGTATCGCGGCGCGAACCGCCGGTGAGCTTGTACCAGATGTCGGCGCCGTAGGCCGGACTCGCCGCCTCGAACACCTTGTGTCCCATGGCCTGCCCTTCCACCGTCTGCTGGCCGTACTCGTACGCCACCTTCGGCGCGAACAGCGTCACGCTGCGCGCGCGCACGCTGTCCGTCATCTGCTCGAGCGGCGTGATGTCCACGATCCAGATCGAGCGCCCGTGCGTGCCGGCAATGAGCTCGTGGTCGCGCGGATGGATCTTCAGGTCGCGCACGGGAACCGTTGGGAGTCCCGTCATGAATCTCTGCCAGTGCGATCCGCGGTCGGTCGACACAT
>JBBQDE010000023.1:0-14118 GCA_038319425.1 Gemmatimonadales bacterium | reverse complement strand
CCCTACGCGAACCCGATGCTCGTGCAGCTTCCCCGCGCCGAATACTCACGACTGCGCCGGCCATGGAAGCTGCCGTGATGGACGAGAAGCTGAGCCTCGATAGTCCCCGCTGGGCGGAGCTCGGCCAGGCGTACGGCTCGGCGGAGGACGTGCCTCGGCTACTCGAGGCGCTGGCGTGCATCGGCAGCGAGAACGCGCGCGCCGAGGTGTGGTTCGCGCTCTGGCGCACGCTGCATCGCCCGGGCGAAGCGTATACGGCGTCATACGCGGCGGCTCCGCACCTGCTCGAGATCGGCGGTACGTTCGGCATCCGCGAGCGGGCCGAGGCGGCACACCTGCTCACGCGCATCGAGGTGAGCCGACGCGAGCCGGCGTCGGCACCGATGCCGACCGATCTGGTGGCCGCCTACGCCGCCGCCGTGGAATGCCTGCCGGCGTTCGTGAACGCGGTGTCCGCCGAGCACTGGCCTGCGGACCTGGCGCAGATCTTCGCTGCCGCGACGCTCGCCGGAAAGCGGCAACCCGAGCTCGCGCGCAGCGTGCTGGAGCTCGGGCGAGCGCTCACGTGCCCCACCTGCGGCTCGGACTTCATCGCGAGCGCGGCGCGCGACTGACGCGCCGACGCGCCACGCCGACCTACATCTCGAACTCGTTCGCGAAGGCGACGGCGAACTGGAAGGTCTTGGCCTTGGTCCGGCTCTCCATCGCGTCAGCCACGCGCTCGAGACGCTTCGGGATGGCGAGGATCTTTTCCTGCGCCTTCTTGCCGATCTCGTCGAGCCCCTCGATCGTCTCCACGGCCCAGAAGCGGATCTGCTCCTCGACGATGGTGAGATAGTCGCGCGGGCCGTAGATGCCGGCGCGCCGGATGACGTCGGCCATCTCGCGGAAGTTCGGCATGTTCACGCCCGGCATGTCGATCGAGGGCATGATCTCCGCCGCGGAGGCCAGCGCGGTGTTCGGATCGCGGGCCAGCACTTCCTTGAAGATGGTCCGGTAGAACGTGTAGTGCCGGGCCTCTTCCTTCGCGACGTTCGAGAGCACCGTTCCGATCGTCGGCTCGTACTTTCCGGCGAGCTTGCCGGTATTGGCGTGGCTCACCTGCGTCGCGCGCTCCTGCAGCGTCGTGTACACGAAGACGCGATACGGATCCTTGTCCCAGGCCGGCTCGAATCCCGCCCTGAGGTACTCGAACTGCATGCGCTCGAGCACGGGATTGTCGAGGATGCGGCTGTCGTGCATGTAGTCGTGGAGCACGGCGCCATGCCGGTCCTCCTCGGCCGTCCACAGGTTCGTCCACTTCGCCCAGAAGGTGTCGCCGCCAAGATAGGTGGCGAGCAGGCGATGGAAGTGTGGCAGCCCCTCCTCGGTGAGGAGGTTCAGCGCGAGCGCCACGCGGGCGGGAAGACTGATGCCGGACGATCGCTCGCGCATCTCGCGAAGGTGATGGTCCGGATCGGTGTCGGGGGCCGCCGCCAGCAGCTCGCTGGGAAACCAGAGGACCCGCTTCGCTTCGTGCGTGATCATGAGCTGGTGCACGACCTCCTCGAGATCGGACAGCACTTCGACTTTGGCGAGCGTTTCCGACTCTGGAGGTGTCATGGCTGCAATTTGGCGGGTGCGCGCGATTGAGGCTAGGCGCCGGATGAATCGGCGCTCCGGTCCGTGGGCGTCGTCCTCCGCAAGCTGCGAACCGTTCCGGGTCCTTTACAGGGAGGCGCAGCGGGACCACGTTCCGCGAGCGGGCGCTCCACGGCTCACGGCGAGGAATTTCAATGGATGATTACAACCCCGAACCTCAGCCGAGCGGCGTGCTCACTCCGCCCCCGGTGCATCCACCCACGGCGGTAGCGACCTCGGCGCCGTTCCCGCCGCGCCGGTCGTCCGCCGAGCGCGCTCTCCTCCGCCGAGGCGGACTTCGTGGCCTCGTCGAGTCGGCACTCGACGGCCTCGACGCCCTCGCCGACCGGATCGCCGCCGTCGCCGGGATTCGCTGAACGGATGACGGTCGCGGATTGAGCTCGTCCATCGCGCCGGTCGCGTATGCGCGCCGGATCGGCCTGTTCTCGGGCACGATGCTCGTCGTCGGCGGGATCGTCGGCTCCGGCATCTTTCTCAACCCGGCGATCGTCGCCCAGCGTGTTGCGTCGGCACGACTGATCATGCTCACGTGGGCGCTCGGAGCCGTCGTCGCCTTGCTCGGCGCATTCATCTTCGCTGAGCTCGGTGCGCGGCGGCCGGCAGCTGGCGGCGGGTACGTGTACCTGCGCGACGCGTTCGGTCCGCTCCCCGCGTTCCTGTATGGGTGGGCGCTGCTGCTCGCCATCGCCACGGGTGCCGCCGCGGCCGTGGCGGTGACGTTCGCCAGCTATGCGGCACCACTGCTCGGCCTGGCGCCGGGCGCCGAGCCATGGCTCGCGGCGCTCGCCATCGCCGTGCTGTCCGCCATCAACGCGGCGGGCGTGCGGCCCGGCACGCTCACCCAGAACGTGTTCACCATACTCAAGCTGGCCGCGATCGCGGCGCTCGTGGGCAGCGCCCTGTTCGCACCGGCGGTGTCGCTCGCCCCGGCGCCGGCGGCGACGACCTCCACGCCGCTCGTGCTGGCGATCGGCACGGCCCTCGTGCCCGTGCTCTTCGCGTACGGCGGGTGGCAGCAGACGAACTTCGTGGCGGAAGAGATGGTGGACGCCGAACGGAACCTGCCGCGCGCGCTGGTAATTGGCGTCGGGATCGTCGCCGTCGTGTACATCGCCGTCAACCTCACTTACCTGCGCGCGCTCGGCGTGCCGGCGCTGGGGGCGAGCAAGGCACCGGCTGCCGACGTGATGGGCGCCTGGTTCGGCGACACCGGGCGCCGGCTCATCGCGGCCGGCATCGCCGTTTCCACGTTCGGTTTCCTGAATCTCGTCATCCTCGTCACGCCGCGGGTGTATCAGGCGATGGCGCGCGATGGGCTGTTCTTCGCGCGATTCGCCGAGCTGCATCCGCGGACGCGGACGCCGGTGGCGGCCATCGCCGTGCAGGGGTTCTGGGCCATCGGGCTGCTGCTCTCCGGCAGTTACGGGCAGCTGCTGGACTACGTCACCTTCGCCGACTGGATCTTCTTCGGCATCACCGCCGCCACGCTGTTCGTGTACCGGCGGCGCGACGTGACCAGCGCGGTGCGATACCGCGCACCCTGGTATCCGGCGAGCGTCGTCGTCTTCTGCGTCGCGTGCATCTACGTCGTCGCCGGCGCCATCGCGTCGAATCCATGGAACGCGGTACGCGGCGCGCTGCTGCTCGGCGCCGGTGTGCCGGTGTACCTGTTCTGGTCGCGCCGGCCACGCTGGCGTGCCGCCGGCCCACCCGGCAACTTCGATCGATGACGACGATTCGATGGGTGACGGTCGCGACATACGCCGCGGGGTTCGAAGCGGACGTCGCGGTCGCTCGGCTCGAGGGCGCGGGGATCCTCGCCGTGGCGCGCGGCAACGACATCACGGGCATCTTCGGTCCGGGCTTCGGCGGTGCGACGGCGCGCGGGGTCGCGGTGCTCGTGCCTTCCGACGCCGCCGACGCGGCGCGCGAGATTCTGGCTCCCGCGGCGTGACGGCGTGGCCCTCACCGCGACGGTCTACAACTTCGAGGTGCAGCTCGCCGACGTCGACCGCGGCGTGTACGAGACGCTCGCCTTCCGCGTCGCCTGCCAGCCCTCGGAGACCGAGGAATATCTCATGTCCCGGGTGCTGGCCTACTGCCTGGAGTACGCGGAAGGGATCGGCTTCTCGAAGGGCATCGCCGAGCCCGACGTGCCTGCGCTCTCGGTGCGGGATCTCACCGGCGCGCTCCAGGTGTGGATCGACGTCGGCGCCCCGGATGCGGCGCGATTGCACAAGGCCAGCAAGGCCGCGCCGCGCGTAGCCGTGTATACCCATCGCGAGCCGCGGCATGTGCTGCAGGCGCTGGCGGGCGAGCGGATCCATCGCGCCGCGGAGGTGGAGCTGTATGCGATTGATCGCGCCCTGATCGACGGCCTCGTGGCGCGCCTGGACCGCCGCAACCGGTGGGAGCTGTCGGTGACCGAGCGCCACGTATACGTCGCGGTGGGCGGCGAGACGATCGAGGGCGGCATCGTGCGCTTCCTTCTCTCCTAGCGCTCGCGCAAGCCGGCTGCGTGAGCGAGGGAGCTAGCCGTTCGTGTAGCTCCGCAACCGCTGGAGCATGCGCGTGTCCGTCGCCGTGGCGTCGTCGAGCTTGGGTGTCTCGATCACCTTCGGCACCCGCACGAGGCGCTCGTCGGTCATGATCCGGCGGAACGGACTCTCCCCCAGCGATCCTTCGGCGATCAGCTCATGGCGGTCCTTCCTGGACGCGAACGGTGTCTTCGAGTCGTTGAGATGCATCACATGGAGCCGCGCGAGGCCGAGCACGTCGTCCAGGCGCGCCATCACACCCTCGTAGTCGGTCACGAGGTCGTAGCCGGCCGAATAGACGTGGCAGCTGTCGAGGCAGATCCCCACGCGATGGCGCTGCGAGGCATCGACGCGCGCGATGATCGCGGCCAGCTCCTCGAACGTCGCCCCGAGCGAGGTGCCCGTGCCCGCCGTGGTCTCGAGGCACAACACGGTGCGGCCCGGCACGGCGTTCAGCGCTTCGCTGATCGCGTCGGCGTTGCGCGCGAGCCCCGCATCCCGGTCGTCCATGAAATTGCCCGGATGCGAGACGAGAAAATCCAGATCGAGCGCATGGCACCGGCGCAGCTCGGCCATGAACGACGCGATCGATCGCGCTCGCAGCACGGGGTCGGGGCTCGCGAGATTGATCAGGTACGAGTCATGGGCCATCGTCGCCGCGACGTCGGCGGCGGCGACGCGCTCGCGGAACGATGCGCACTCCTCGTCCGCGCACTCTCGTTCGGCCCAACGGCTGGCCATCTTCGTGAAGAGCTGAATCGCCGTCGCTTCGATGGCCGCGCCGCGCGGGGGCGCCTCAGGCACACCGCCGGCGGATGAGACATGGGCGCCCAGCAGGAGATTCGGCATTGCGGGTAGTGTGCGCATTCAGGATCGCGCGGCGCCGTTCATTCGCCGAGATCGGCGATGCGGCCGCGCAGTACACGGCCGCAGCGAGGGCAGTGGATGTCGCCGCCTTCGGCCAGCGCGTAGTCGTACGCCCGCCCGCAGTCGCACTCGGATTCGAGCCCTTCGTGTCCGCACCCGATGCAGAACTCGTCGTCCGCGTCGTAGGCGCGGAAGCGGCCGCACACGCTGCACCGCTTGGTCAGCGTCGTCATCATCGACTCCCGCGCAGCCAGCTCTCGGGATCCACCGCGTGGCCCTTGGGGCGCATCTCGAAGTGCAGGTGCGGCTGGAGATCGGGATCGGAGACGCCGACGGTTCCGATCACATCACCCTTCCGCACCCCGATGCCCTTCCGCACTTCGGCCGCCTGGAGCGACGCGTAGATCGAGTAGTCGCCCTCTCCATGCTGGAGTATGACGGTGAGGCCATAGGTGCCGAGCTGCCCGACGCTCACCACGGTGCCTGGCGCGACCGCCTTCACCGGCGTGCCGATGGCCGCAGCGATGCCCATCCCGTTCCATCGCGTCGTCGTGTTGTTCGGATTGATCACGCGCCCGAATCGGTAGAGCAGGGGCCCATCCACCGGCCAATCGAGACGCCCGGCGTCCGCCGTCTTGAGCGTGCTGAGCGCCCGAGGCGCATTGGGGCGCGCGGCCACGGTGCGGACCCGCTCGGCTTCGATCGTCGCGAGCACGCTGCCGAGCCGCGCCTCCGACTGCCGGATCTGGGCGAGCCGCCGCTGGATCTGCTGGGTGCTGCGCTGCGCCTGCTGGAGGCTGTTCGAGCGCACACGCTTCAGGCTCGCCAGCCGTTCCTCCTCCCGCAGCTTGTCGCTGCGGTTCACGGCGACCGCATCGCGCAGCTTCACCAGCTCCGTGCGCTGGCGAGCGATCTCGTCGCGCAGCGTCTCCAGCCGCTTCACGAGCGAGCGGTCGTGCACGGCGATCTCGTGCAGGTACTTGTAGCGTGCGACCAGCTCGCCGAACGATCGCGCCGTGAGCATCGCCTCGGCCGAGTACAACGGACCGCGCTTGTAGATCTCCACGAGCCGGCGCTGGAGTGTCATGCGCCGCCGTGTGAGCTCGCTCTCCGCCGTCGTCATCCGGTCGGTCGTCTCCTGCACCACACCGTTGATCGACGTCATCTGCCGGTCGAGCGTCGCCAGCATCCGCTCCGTCGTCACACGCTGCCGGTCGAGATTCACGAGCTCCTCGGCCAGGTCGTGCACGTCGCCCTGCAGGTTCGCCATGCGCCGCTCGAGATCGGCGCGCTCGCGACGGATGCGTTCCAGCTCATCGCGCTGGACGCGGATCCGCGAGTCGGCGGACTGCGCGGCGATCGTCGCCGGTCCGAGAAGGGCGAGGCCGAGCAGCAGCGCGCGGGTGGTCAGACGCTGCGTAGGTGCCTCCCGACGGAGACGGCGCTGCCGAGCAGCCCGATCATCGCGCCGAACAGCAAGCCGACCGCGGTCATCCGCTGGTCGAAGAAGACCGTCTCGATGATGTACCGATCGATCAGCAGGCGGGCGAGCCACGTGAGCAGCAATGCGAGCAACCCGCCCATCACGCCCTTGGCGAACCCCTCGAGGAGAAAGGGGCGGCGGATGTACGAGTCGGTGGCGCCGACCAGCCGCATGATCGAGATCTCCTTCGCGCGCGCGAGCACCGCCATGCGGATCGTGGCGCCGATGATGATCACCGACACGGAGGCGAACGCGAGGCCAAGGACGAATCCCGCGATGCCGGCGATGGTCCGGAGGCGATACAGCTTCTGGATCCACTCCTCGCCGTAGCGGATGTCGTCCACGAAGGCGAAGGTGTTCACCCGCGCCGCCACGCTGCGCACGGTCGCCGGATCGCGGAACCCGGGCTTCAGCCGGACATCGATCGAGGCGGGGAGCACGGCGCCTTCGAACACGTCGCGGAACTCGCCGAGCTCGCGTCGCGCGCGGGCGAGCGCTTCATCCTGGCTCACCGTCCGCGCCGACAGCACCTCGGGAAAGGTGCCGATATCGGCCGCCGCGATCGCGATCGCGTCCGCCGGCGTGCCTTCGGCAATGAAGGCGCGCAGCTCCACGCGATCCTCGAGCCGATCGAGCGCCTCGCGGATGTTGAGCGCCACGAGGCCGAACAGGCCGAAGGCGAACAGGGAGAAGGCGATCGTCGTGACGCTCAGGGCGCTCAGCAGCGGCGTCCGGCGGAAGGTGACGAACGCATCGCGCAGCGATCGCATCAGACCTCGCGCGCCAGACGCGCCTGGTCGGCCGAATCGAACACGATGCCGCCGCGATTCATCTCGATGGTGCGGAACTCCTGGCGCCGGATCAGCTCCAGGTTGTGCGTCGCCATCATGATGGCCGTACCCGCGGCGTTGATCTCTCGCAGCAGCTGAAAGATGCCGCGCGTCGCCCGGTCGTCGAGGTTGCCCGTGGGCTCGTCGGCCAGCAGGACGAATGGATCGTTGACGAGCGCGCGCGCGATCGCCACGCGCTGCTGCTCCCCCCCCGAGAGCTCCTTCGGATACGCCGTGCCCTTGGACGCGAGCCCCACCTGGGTGAGCACGCGGGCGACCTTTGGGCCGATCGTCGGCCTGGCCGCACCGGTCACCTCCAGCGCGAAGGCGACGTTCTGCTCCGCGGTCCGGTGCTCCAGCAATCGGAAATCCTGGAAGACGATGCCGAGCTTGCGCCGCAGTCGGGCGACGTCGCGCCCCGTCGCATCCAGCGAGCTGGTGCCGCTCACCCGCACCTCGCCCGAGGTCGGCCGCTCCTCCATGTACACCATCTTCAGGAGCGTCGTCTTCCCGGCGCCGCTCGGCCCGGTGAGGAAGACGAACTCGCCCTTGCCGACATGCAGCGAGACGTCGTGAACGGCCGTGCCGGTGCGGACGTAGCTCTTGGTGGCGTTGAAGAAGCGAATCATGCCTTGCGCATCGAGGGCATGTCGTCGTCGATGTCGTCGAGCTCCAGGATCTGCCAGCTCGACCGGGCCGTGACGGTATCCACGACGGCCTTGAGCAGCCCGATCAGGATGGGGCCGAGCAGGATGCCGGCCAGTCCGAACGTGTACACGCCGGTGATCAGGGCGACGAACATCCAGTAGAAGTTCAGCACGCGCGACCGCTCGGCCGCGATCTTCGGGCGCAGGTACGTCGAGATGAACACGGTGTTCACCAGCGTGCCGATGACGACCATCGCGATCGCCGGGCCGACGGCGTCGCGGAAGATCACCAGCCAGATGGCCACGGGCACGTACACGCTCCACGAGCCGACGATCGGGAAGAAGCCGATGATGAACGAGATCACCGCGAGCGCCCCCGCGAGGGGGACGCCGAACGCGAGGTTCATGAACAGGATGATCAGCGACTTCATCGTCTGCGTCAGCAGCGTGGAGTAGATGGCGCCGTACAGCACGCCGCGCACGTTCGTCTCCAGCGCGCGCCGCAGCTCCTCGTAGCGCGGCGGGATCTTGTCCGCGATGTACCCGCCGACTTTATCCGCCTCGATCAGGATGTAGAACGCGGTGAAGAGGAAGATCGTCGCCGCGATCGAGAAGTCCTTGATCGCGCCCTTGATCATCAACGGCAGCTTCGCCCCGTACGCCGTCGCGGCGACGACCATGTTCCCGAGCGCGCTGTTGAACCGGGCATCCTTCAGCATGGGTACGCGCTTCATCGCCGCGTCCACCTTGGCGACGATCTCGTCCTGGTGGCTGGCGGCATACCCCACCACGTCCGCGAGCTCGCTGTAGCTGTACGCCAGCACGAGAAGGATCGGCACGATCACCACGAGCAGGGTGACGATCGCCGAGAAGCTGCGATTGCCCGTGCGGCCGAGGAGCCGGAGGTGCAGCGGCCTGAGATAGAAGCCGATGATGAGGCCGAGGATCGCGGCCACCACCACGGACTTCACCATCCAGAAGAACAGCGCCAGCACGATCGCGCCGAGGAGCGTCGTGATCAGGATGCGGCGCACCTCGGGGAGCGTCAGGTCGCCGATCCGGGAATTGCCGCGCCGCTCGACGCGCCGCCGTTCGGACGGCTCTTCGGACGAAGTGATGATCGGACCAACCATCAATGCAGTGCCTGTTCGATGTCGGCGACGAGGTCGTCGGCATCCTCGATGCCGACGCTCAACCGCAGGAAGCCATCGGGAATGCCCAGCCGGGCACGCTCGTCGGCGGAAAGGTGGGTGTGCGAGTTGTGTCGCGGCTCGCTCACCAGGGAGTCTACACCACCGAGGCTCGGCGCGTGCCGGATGATGCGCAGCTTGCGGATGAATTTCTCGGCGGCACGTGCGCCGCCGGTGAGCTCGAGCGCGAGCATGCCGCCGAACCCACCCGTCATCTGCGCCGCCGCGATCTCGTGATCGGGATGGCTTGGCAGCCCGGGATAGTGCACCGCGCGCACTTCCTTTCGCTCCGCACACCAGTGCGCGATGCGCATGGCGTTCTCGTTCTGCCGCCGCACGCGTACATCGAGCGTCTTGAGACCGCGCTCCAGCAGCCAGCAGGCGAACGGATCGGGCGATCCGCCCCACAGCATCATCTTTTGGCGCACCTCCTCGATGTAGGGTGCGGTGCCGAGCACGGCGCCTCCCACCATGTCGTGGGGCCCGTTCAGGAACTTCGTGGCCGAGTGGATGACGACGTCGGCACCGTGCTCGAGCGGGCGGAAGTTCACCGGGCTCGCGAACGTGGAGTCGACCACGAGCGCGAGGCCCTCTTCCTGGGCGATGTGGCTGATCGGCTTGAGGTCCAGGACCCGGCACGTCGGGTTGACCGGCGACTCGAGGAAGATGGCACGCGTCTCCTTCCTCAGGCGCTTCCGCCACGCGCGCGTCTCCAGCGGATCGGCGAGCGTGACCTGGATGCCGAGCGACGTGAACTCCTGGGTGAGCAGCTGCATCGTTCCGCCGTAGATCCACGTGCAGGCGACGAGATGGTCACCGGCACGGAGCAGGGCGAGCAGCGCGCACGCGGTCGCCGCCATGCCGCTCGAGAGCACGATGCCCGCCTCCGCCTTCTCGAGCGCGGCAAGACGCCGCTGCACGAGCTCGGCGTTCGGTGCGTTGCCGTATCGCGGGTAGCGCAGCCCGTCGGAGGTCCCCACCTCCTGCATGTAGCTCGCGCTCTGGACGATCGGGGTCACGACCGGGCTGTTGGAGTCATGCGAGCCCTCACCGGCGTGGACGGCGAGCGTGGCGAACCCCGGCGTCCGAGGGCGGCGTGGCGGCGTCACGCGAAGTCGCCGCGGCGCGTGTGGGAGTCGAGGTCGGGCTTCACCACGCGCACGATCTCCGACGCCGATACGCCGGCGACGTCGCGCAGCACGACGTCGCCGCGCTTCACCGTGTCGTCCACCGCGACCGTGGCCAGCTCGCCGCGCCGCGGGCCGTGGACCCACGCCAGCTCGCCGTCGGTGAGCAGCCGCGTGTGTGCGTCTTCCGGAGAGAGTCGCACCTGGGGACCGCGCTCCCTGTCGGCGGCTCGCGTCGCGACGAATCCGGCGACGCGCAGCGGCCGGTTGCGCGCGTCGCTAGGCACGGGCGCCCGCGAGGCCGCCGACGGCGACGTAGCCGTCGTCGAGTCGCATGAGCAGCCGCCGGCGATGCAGGCTCTCCAGCGTGCGCGCGCAGTCGTCGGGCGCCGAGCCGATCGCCGACGCCAGATCGTCCGGGCCGGTCCGCCCGAGCTCGTACACCTTGTTCCACGCGGCGCGCTCGCGGTCGTTCACGATGCCGCCGATGTGGGCGCCGCCGCCGTGTGCTTCCTCCAGCACGAGGGCCAGTCCATGCCGCTCGAGCACCGCCTCGATCGCGTCCCAGTGATCGTCCGTCACGCCGCGGAAGAGGAAATACGCCTCACGGTCGCCGCGCTCCTCCGACACGTAGCGGAGCAGCAGCTTCGCCACCACTTCGTCCGCGCAGGAGAAATCGATCATTCCCACGTGGGAGAAGTCGATCACGGTGAGCGTGCGCGCGTGTGAGTCGGCGAGCAGCGCCTCGATCTGCGTGCGCACCGCCGCGCCCGTGGGCCGCGTGACGAGATTGGAATAGAGCTCGCAGGACAGCGTGGCCCGCAGCACGGAGCTGACGTCGATGTGCATCATCATCGCGGGCCCCCGGCGACCCGCTCTGGTATGGTGACCTGAACCTGTGACCCCGGAAACGGGGCCAGCTTCTCCAGCAGCGGCACGTCATCGTCCCAGCTCGGCACGATGGCGATCTTCGCCGTCCCGCTTCGCACGCTCACCTTGCCATCCCAACGTCCGACGTAACGTCGCACTCCCGCAAGGCCCTGACCGCGACCTGGGTCACGAAACCGGCTGACGCCCCTGATGACGGCCTCTTCCAGCGCCGCGGCATCATCCCACCGATCGCTGCGAACCCGGCCGGGCGCGCTCTCGAGCGACTGGCGAAAGCCGAGCCCCGCGTCGCAGACGGCGATCACGACGACGCGCCGGTTCGCGAGCCGCTTGCGCCACGTGTACGTCTGCACCGCCACCCAGCCGCCGCGCCCCGCGTGCTCGACGATGTTCTGGCAGACCTCGGACAGCGTCATTGCGAAGCCGACCGTGGCCTTCGCGTCGATGTTCAGCTCCTTGCTGAGAATCTGCTGCGCCTTCTGCTGGATGCGGCCCACGACCTCGTGCACGTCCTCGCTCTTCGCGACCGACGTGATCTCGAGGAGGACACTCGATTCTCCCCCCTTCGCCTTGGGGACGGCTCCATGCAGGTCGTACAGCTGATCGGCGTGCCGGAAGAAGCCGGTGCGCGCCCAGTACGATGCGGTCTCTTCGGCATCGGGTGCGGTGAACGTGGCCCGCGTCTCCCGCGTCTGTCCCAGCGCCAGGAGGGCCGTCAACCCGTACGGCGATGCCCAGCGCGTGTGCCGCGCGTCGACGACCAGCTTCGCGTCGGCGGGCACGGACGCAAGCTGCTCCACCACCTGCTCGAACGTGTGGTCGTCCAGCGAGGGAGGGACGGTGATGACGCTGGTCACGAGAGGCTGAGTTCTCCGCGCAGGTGGGCCGCGAGTCCGGTGGCGCCTCGGTGCCCGACGTTCCGGGCTGCGGCTTCGACGGCCGCCAGCATCGCGTCCGACAACTTATCACCGGCGACCATCCGGGAGAAATAGGTCGCGCCCCAGACATCGCCACATCCGGTGGGGTCGCCGGGGGTATTGACAACCGGCGATGCCACCAATGCGGTGCGTACGGCGCCCAGCGCGCCGGTGCCGCCGCGCGGTCCCGTGGCGAGCCCGCGACGCGGCGGCAGGTCCTCGATGGTGTCGAAGCCCGGCGCGGCGACGTACACCGCGCCCCGCTTGCCGAGCGTGATCAGCAGGCACGACACGCCGGCGGCGAGCGCGGTCGCCGCGAGGCTCATCGAGTCCGGCGCGATCGTCGCGAGCTCTTCCTCGTTCATCTGGAGGAAGTCGAAGCACGCGCACCATTCGGCCACGTTGGGAATCGGGCGGAAGGTGCGGAGCCCGTCCGGCTGCACCGCCATCACCTTCATGTGCAGATCGCAGTGGATCGGGCCACCGAAGTGCTGCCGCACCAGCTGCGCCGTCTCCAGGTCGAGCTCCCAGCCGCTGAGGAAGTTGATGTAGAGCGCATCGAGACGCGCCTGGTCGAGCAACGGCTTGAGCGCGAGCCAGCTCCACGCGGGAATGCCCCCGGTGAGCACTTCGGTGCGCCGCTCGTCGTCCAGGTAGCGCAGTTCCACGCGATGTCCGGGGAAGGGCACCTCCACGAGTGCGGCGTCGGGCGCGATACGGCGCAGCGTGCCCAGGTACTCTCTCGCGCGGCCGGCGAGATCGGAGCCGACCTTCATGAGCGGCACGATCTCCCAATCTTCCGGCAACGCGGCATCGAGGCCGCTGAGGCTGTACGTGATACCGCCCCACTCCTCCACCGGGAGCGCGCGCGCATCGCGGCCGTGGATCACGTCCCAGACGAAGGTACCGATCACGCCGATGCGTTTCTTGCGCGTCATGAAAAAGACGGCGTCATGACGGACAACGACGATCGCGTGTGAAATGCGCGGCGGAAGTGGGTACAAGGTACGGGGTACAGGGCACTTGGTAGTGCGTACTCTCCCGTACAATCCTCACGGCCAACGACGTCGCCGGCAAGGACGCGCGCCGGCCATACCGCGTACCCGGGACCCTGTACGATGTACCCTGTACGAACCCGCGCCGCGCCGTTCCAACGGCGTCGAAGACCGTCGTCAACGCCGTTGAGCAGCTGCCCGATCACACGCCGCCGAGATACTGCTGCTTGAAGCTCGCCACCGCACCGACCACGCCCGCCGTGCCCGGCAGCGTGCCCGGCACGATCTTCACCGCCCGCACGGCCGGGCCGAACGCGCGGCGACGCACTTCGGCGCGCAGCGGCACGAACAGCGCATCGCCTGCCGCTGTCACTCCGCCGGCGATCACGACGGTGTCGGGATTGAAGATGTTCAGCAGGTTCGCCACGCCCGCGCCGAGATAGCGCGCCGTGTCCCGCACGATCTCGCTCGCGACCGCGTCGCCCGCCTTCGCCGCGTCGTACACGGTCTGTGCCGTGATGTCCTCGAACCGGCCCTGCACCATGCCGGGGATGGACGACTCCCCTTCCTCTCGCACCAGCACTTCGCGTGCGCGCGTGGCGATCGCCGGCGCCGACGCGTACGCCTCGAGGCACCCGTAGTTGCCGCACTTGCAGTGTCGGCCATTGAGGTCGATCGTCGTGTGACCCACCTCGCCGGCCATGTCCGACGCCCCGTGGTAGAGCATCCCGTTGAGGATCAACCCTCCGCCGATGCCCGTGCCGATCGTGAGGCCCACCACGTTCCGTCCGCCGCGCGCCGCACCCTGCCACCATTCGCCGAACGTGGCGCAGTTCGCGTCGTTGTCGAGCGTCGTTGGCAATGCCAGGCGGTCGTGGATCCGATCGCGCAACGGAAAGTTCGACCAGCCAAGGTTGGGCGCCACGAGCACGATGCCGCGCTCGCGGTCGAGCGGCCCGGGCGCGCCCACGCCCACCCCGATGAAATCCGACCGGG
>JBBQDE010000022.1:0-14166 GCA_038319425.1 Gemmatimonadales bacterium | reverse complement strand
GGGGAGGGACTCCCCGTTTCATTGAAGGCCGCGCTGCGACGCGCTAACTTGGCCGCCCGCGCCGTTAGGCCCGGTTTCTGGCGGCAAGTATATGATTTTTCGACAGCTACGCAAGGTATGATGAAGCGCAGCGCGAGCCATCCTCGCCACCGGATTCCGACTTGGCGAAGGGTTTGCGACACTATAAGGTTAGTGTGACTGCATCATCATAAGGCCACTCCACGACCAGTATATGCTCAGTGACGTCAAAGTCCTCGATCTGACTCGAGTTCTTGCCGGCCCCTTGGCGACGATGATGCTTGGCGACATGGGTGCTTCGGTGCTGAAGGTCGAGCGACCCGACGGAGGAGACGAGACCCGCGGGTGGGGGCCGCCGTTCGACGGGCGCGGCGAGAGCGCCTACTATCTGAGTGTCAATCGCAACAAGCTCGGGATCACTGCCGACCTGGACCAGGCACCCGACGTGGCGCTCCTTCGAGCGCTCGCGAGCACCGCAGACGTGGTGGTCGAAAACTTCAGACCGGGCACCTTGGAGCGGCGCGGTCTCGGCGTGGATGCGCTTCGCGCGGAGCATCCTTCGCTCGTGTGGTGCACGATCAGCGGATTCGGCCCGCAGTCTCCTCGACCGGGCTACGACTTCGTGGTGCAGGCCGAGTGCGGATGGATGTCGATCACAGGCGAGACGACGGGGGCACCGATGAAGCATGGCATCGCGCTCGCCGACGTGCTCGCCGGGAAGGACGCGGCGTTGGCGATCGTTGGCGCCCTCGTGGCCCGCGCGCGCACGGGGCACGGCCGCCACGTGGAGGTGTCGCTCGAGGCCAGCGCCGAGGCGGCGCTTCTGAATGTCGCGCAGAATGCGCTCGTCTCCGGTGCACCACCGTCGCGATGGGGGAACGCGCACGCCAATCTGGTTCCCTATCAGCTGTTCGAGGCGGCGGATCGCCCGCTGGTGATCGCCGTCGGGAACGATGCGCAGTGGCTCGCCTGCGCGACCGCGCTCGGGCTGGATGCGCTGGCCGACGCGCCGGCCCTCCGCACCAACGCGGGGCGCCTTCGCGACCGGGAGCGCGTGGTGCGCGAGATCGCGCGTCGGGTGAGGTCGCGATCGGCGTCGGACTGGCTGGAGCGCCTGAACATGGCGGGCGTGCCCTGCGGCGTGGTGCGCTCGGTACTCGAGGTGCTGGGAGCCGTGCACGGCTCATCGCTCACGGGGATGCCGCCGAGCGTTCCAGGATCCGTACGCCTGCTACCGCCGCGGCTGGGAGAGCATTCGGCGCTCGTGCGGGCGAGAGGTTGGAGCGCCTTCACGAACGAGTCCGCGGCGCCTGTCTGACGACCGCATTCAGAGCGTCCGCGACTGTTACGGCGGGGCACGCCGATTCGTCTTTTGCACGTGGTGACCCGGTTCGTAGGATCTGGCGAGGCAGGTACCCTGTCCCGCGCGCGAAATTCGCGTTACTCTATCGTCGTGAGGACGACGGAGCCAGAACAGCTCGTTGATCAGGACGACACTGATCAGCGCATCATACAACGCGTGCTCGCGGGCAACCGCGACGACTTTACCATGCTGATCACGCGGTATAGTGATCCGCTGTATCGACACGCGCTCTGCATGACGGGAAGCCCAGATGTCGCGGAAGACATCCTGCAACTGTCCTTCATCAAGGCGTACCAACACCTTGCCGAAGTACGGGGCCGGTTCGACGCCTGGGTATTCAGGATCGTCGCGAACGGCTGCAAGGATTGGCTGAAGAACATCCGTCGCTCCCATCTGAGCTACGACGAGGACGATCAGCCTTCGGGCTTTGCGACGCCGGAAGAAGAGCTCGACCGGACGGAGCTCCGCAGCGATCTGGACATGGCGCTCTCGTCACTTCCCGCCTCGCTCCGTGAGGCGTTCGTGATGAAGCACGTGGAAGGACGCTCGTACGAGGAGATGGCAGACCTGCTGGGGACAACGGTCGGTGCGCTCAAGATGCGCGTGCATCGCGCTCGGGAAGCGCTCCAGGCCTTACTCGAGGAGAAATACGCCTGATGCTCGACGACCTGCATTCCGATGGCCTAGGCGATGGCCGCAAGCGGAAGCGCCCGGGGCAGCCGGAGCGACCGCTCGCCGATCGTGAGGTTCCGCTGGGTCCACCGCGCACGTCGATCGCGGAGGCCGTGCACGCGTGGCTCGATGGAGACGGCACCGAGAGCCAGGCTCGCCGGAGCGAGTCGGGGCGCGACGTGGACTTCTGGAAGCGGCTCGACGAGGATCTCGCAGCCCGCCGCCGCCTGCGCACCCCGCCGCACCTGCACGCGCAGATCATGAACGCGCTGCCGATGCACGCCCCCACGCTCATCACGCCCTGGTGGCGTCGCGAATTCGTGATCACTCCGTCGAATGCGATCGTCGTCGCCACCACCCTCGTGGTGATGGCGGCGGCCGCCACGGCGCTCGTGCTGCGACTGCCGCACTAGGCATTCTCGGCGTCGGGGAAACGGCTGGCCTTCGCGGGCCAGCCGTTCACGTTTGCGCTCGTAACGGACCCGGGCTCGCCGGGGCCGTTCATGCATTCGTGCGTCGCTTTCGGGGCCGTTCCTCGTGGACGCGAGCGACAAGAGCAAATGGAACCGACCCGCGCCAGTGCCAGTTGACCCATCATGAAAGATCACGTCCTGCGTACCACGCTCCACCTGGCCGTTCCGAAGGACCGCGTGTTCGCGTTCTTCGCCGATGCGACCAATCTCGCGCGCATCACGCCACCCGATGTGTCGTTCCGCATTCGCACGCCCCTGCCCATCACGTTTCAGGTCGGCACCCTCATCGACTACTCGATCGGCATTCACGGTGTGCCGATGCGGTGGCGCACGCGCATCGCGTCGTGGCGACCGGGCGAGGAGTTCGTGGATGAGCAGCTCCGCGGTCCGTACGCGCGGTGGGTGCATCGGCACACCTTCCGCGACGATGGAGCGGGCGGCACGGTGATTGACGACGAGGTGCAGTACTGCCTCCCGCTGGGCCGGCTGGGCAACCTCGCGCACCCGCTGGTCCGTCGGCAACTGCGACACATCTTCGCCTACCGGACGGTGGTGGTGCAACGACTCCTGGGCGACGGCGCCGGGCCGGCCACCGAGGAGTTGCCACGATTCGAGTAGACGGCGGCTGGCGGAGGATCGCCGAACCCGGCTATTGACAAATCGGCAACGCCAATGCGTATTGGCCGCCTGCCAATGCGTATTAGCAAAATCCGCGTCACCGCTCTCGAGGTCGCCAGACAAGCCGGCGTGTCCCAGCCGACTGTCTCCCTCGTTCTCTCCCGCAACCCGAAGGCGCGCGTCGCGCCCGAGACGCGCGCGCGCGTCCTCAAGGCGGCCGAAGAGCTGGGCTATCGCCCGAACCGCCTCGCCCAGGGCCTCGTCCACCGCCGCTCCTTCGCCCTCGGCATCATCGTCCCAGGGTTCGGAAACCCGGTCAACGGCGCGATCATCTCGGGCGCCGAGCGGGTCGCGGCACAGGCGGGATATGCAGTGCTGCTGTGCGAGACGGGCGAAGTCGACGTGGGACAACACCTGCGCGCGCTGGCCGACCGCCAGATCGACGGAGTGATCATCGCCGGCATCAGCGAGTCGGCGCTCGCCGACGCCGACCTCACGCGCAGCAACGTGGTGCTGGTGAACCAGTCGTCGGCCGCGTTCTCCTCGGTGCAGGACGACTCCCTGACGGCGGGCGCGGTTGCGGCGGAGCACCTGCTCGGCCTCGGCCACCGCGAGCTCGCGTTCATCGGTCCCGTGTCCACAGCCTCGGCGTTCCGGCTGCGTGAGCGCGGATTCGCGCAGGGGCTGCGAGACGCGGGTGCAGTGCCGCCGAGCGAATACTGGCAGCGTGCGGACCCCACGATTGCCGGCGGGCTCGCCGGCATGCGCTCGCTGCTCGCGCTGCCATCGCGCCCCACAGCAGTGTTCTGCGCCAACGACCTCATCGCACTCGGTGCGCACAAGGCCTGCGCGCTCGCCGGCCTCTCACTGCCGCGCGAGATGTCCATCCTCGGCTGCGACGACATCGACATCGGCACGCTCGTGACGCCGGAGCTCAGCACGATCAGCACGCCCAAGCGGGAGCTCGGCGCGCGAGCGGTGCGCCTGCTGCTGCGCCAGCTCGACGGCGATGCCCGCGCGACACCCACGGTGCAGATACTTCCCGTGAAGCTCGTCGCTCGGGGTACGACGGACCGGCCGTCAGCACGTATCATGGATGGAGACGTCTCATGAAGCGCGTGCTCATCCGCCTCCTCGTGGCGTCGTGCTGCCTCGTGGCGCTCTCGTATGCGGCGGTGTTCGCCGGCGCGCGGGATGACTGGGCGCCCTGGACGCTCGCCATCGGAGCGAACGGCGTGATCGTGTCGCTCATGGCGATCGGCGCGGTGCGACACGACACTCTTCCGCGGTCGCTCGTGTGGACCTTCATCGGCCTGTTCGTCCTTTGCGCCGGCGCATTCCTCGCCGCACTCGCGCTGCCCGCCGCCGAGGGCGCGAATGGCCCGCTGCTGTTCGGCCTCCCGCTCCGCACGGCGATCGTGCTGTATGGCGTGGGCGTGGTGCCGATCTTCATCCTTCCGTTCGCCTACGCGCTCACGTTCGAATCGTCGACACTGAGCGCCGGTGACCTCGAGCGGGTCCGCGCCGCCTACGCCGCCGTGCGCGCGACGCGAGAGGCAGCGTGAGCGGCCCGACGCTGCTGCTCATGCAGAGCGCGATCACCGGGTTCGCTTCGCGCGGCATCGTCGCCATCGCGATCGCCTATTTCCTCATCGTCGCGGCGATCGCCACCTGGGCCACGAGGCGCACCAGGAGTGCGAGCGACTTCTTCGTCGCGGGGGCGGGGGTGGGGCTCTGGACGCTCGCCATCGCGAAGATGGCGGCCACGCTGTCCGGCTTCGCCTTCATCGGCGGGCCGGGGCTGGTGTACACGATCGGGATCGGCGCCGTCTTCATCATCCTGCCGGGCGCGGTGAGCAACGCTCTCGGCGCGTGGGTGCTGGCCAAGCGGATGCGACTGCTCGGCGAGGCGCGGGGCCTGTTCACCGTGCCGGACGCGATCGGCGCGCGCTACCGCTCGCGGCTGGCGCAGGGGCTGGCGGCGGCCGCGGTGCTGATTGCGGTCGTCGGCTACATCGCGACCAACCTGCTCGCGCTCGGTCTCGTGATCGACGCGATCTTCGGCACCGGATTGTCGCTCGGCATCTGGATCGGTACGGCGGTCATCCTTGCGTACTCGGTGGCAGGCGGGATTCTCGCCGGCATCTACACCGACGTCTTCCAGGGATCCGTCATGGCATGCGCGTCGGCGATCGTGTTCGCCTTTGCGCTCAAGTCGGGGGGCGGGATGTCCAACCTCTCCCACACGATCATGGCGGCCGACGCGGATTTCCTGGGCCCGTGGGGACGGATCGGCCCGATCGCGGCGATCTCCTTCTTCTTCGTGTTCGGCGTGGGCTCGTTGGGCCAGCCACACGTCGTGCACAAGTTCTACATGCTGCGCGACCCGCGGCAGCTCAAGTGGTATCCGCTGCTGATGACGGTCGCGCTCGCGGTGACGCAGCTGCTATACGTGAGCGTGGGCGTCGCCATGAAGGGGCTCGTGATGTCGGGCGATATCGCGCCGCTCGCGAAGGCCGACCAGGCAACACCGCAGTTCCTGCTGCACTACACGCCGACGATCGTGGCGGGGCTCGTGTTCTCCGGCGTCGCGGCGGCGATCATGGCCACGGTCAACTCGTTCATGAGCGTCGGTGCCGCTGCGCTCACGCACGACCTGCCCATCGCCTTCGGGCGTCGCGTGCAGGATGAGCTCAAATGGGGGCGCATCACGACCGTCGTGCTCGCCCTCGTGTCGGCAGGCGTGGCCCAGGTGTCCGGGACGCTCGTCGCGTTCCTCGGCATCTTCGGCTGGGGGCTCTTCGGATCGACGATCGTGCCGGCGCTCGCCATCGGCCTGAACTGGGACGGTGCGACTCGCGCGGGTGCCATCGCGTCCATCGCCACGGGCCTTGGCGTGACGCTCGTTGGCGAGACGCTCGGCTACTTCAAGGTGTACGGGCTGCCGACGGGCGTGTCGGTCTCGGCGCTCGCGCTCGTGTCTTCCCTCCTCGTGTTCTTCGCGGTCTCGTGGCTCACTCGCGAGACCGCGTCGGCCATCGACGCCGACATCCGTCTCGTCATGGACGCATGAAAGAACCGTGAACGGGTCACGGTGAACGGTGAACGGCTTCTCGCAGCACCATCTCTCCCCAGTGTAGGGTCCGCACAGTTGCACTCCATTCCCCAGGAGACAGTTCCCATGTTTCGACAGTTCTCGATCCGCGCGATGCAGCTCCTCGCGATGGCGATCCTGCCCGTGTCTGCGCTCGCGCAGAGCGGTCGCATCGTCGGCCGAGTGGCCGACGCGCAAGGCGGCGCCATCGCGGGTGTGCAGCTTCTTACGTCACCGGCGGGTGTATCCGCCACGTCGGGCGGCGACGGCCGCTTTACCATTCGGGGCGTGCCAGCGGGTACCCAATCCGTGCGTGCGTATCGCTTCGGCTACAAGCAGCGATCGATCGCCGGCGTGATGGTGACGGCCGGGCAGGATGCGCGGCTGGACATCCAGCTCGAGCAGGCGACGGTGCAGCTCGGCGGCGTGGTGACCTCCGCCTCGCGTCGCGTGGAGAAGATCACCGACGCGCCGGCGACGATCACGCGCATTGACGAGGCGCAGATCGCCAACAGCATCGGCAACTCGTTCGCGGCGGCACTGAAGGAAGTGAAGGGGCTGGAGTTCATCCAGACCGGCATCCTGACGAGCGCGGTGAATGCCCGCGGCTTCAACTCCTCCTTCAACAACCGGATGCTGCAGGTGGAGGATGGGCGCATCGGTGTGCTGGCGGAGAGCGGACTGCCGGTCGGCGCGCTGACGACCGTGTCGAAGCTCGATCTCGCGAGCGTCGAGGTGCTGGTCGGTCCGGGCTCGGCCCTCTACGGCCCCGACGCCTCGAACGGCGTGGTGACGCTCCAGACGAAGGATCCGCGCCAGTATCCGGGGTGGTCCCTGGAGGTGGATGGCGGCTCACGCAGCTTCTACGACGTGCAGGGGCGCTACGCGGGCAACAACGGGCATCTCGGCTACAAGGTGGCGGGCGAGTACGTGGCGGTGGACGAGTTCCAGAACAACGCGATCTACCCGAGCGTGACGGCGGGGCAGCCCACACTCGTGATCCCGGAAAAGGACGCCAACTGGCGCAACGACATCATCCGCGGCTCGGGTTCACTGGGCTGGTACTTCGATGGCGGGAGCCGCCTGATGGCGACGGTGGGCGCGAGCAAGCTGAATGGCATCGGGCCAACGAACGTAGGGCGCAACCAGCTCCAGAACTACGGATACCGCGATTACCAGCTCCAGTTCACGAGCCCGCGCTGGTTCGCGCAGGCGTACATGTCGAACTCGGTGTCGGGCACGACGTTCCAGCTCAACGGACTGGCGCAGAACTCCGTCCGCTTCCCGACGATCAGCTACGACTCGGTGAAGTCGCTGTCGGCGTTCCCGAGCGACGGCCGGCTCCAGGCGGCGGAGATCCAGAACAACTTCTCCGTCGGCATGCTCGGCAAGACGGGCATCTCGGCGCTCGACAACACGCATTTCACGCTGGGCGGCCAGGTGCGACGCGACCGCGTGAGCACCTATGGCCACTGGCTGAGCGACCGTGCGACCGGAACCCCGATCCTCGTCAGCCAGCGCGGCGTCTACGGCCAGGTCGAGACGCCGGTGAGCGAGATGCTCCGGCTCGTGTTCGCCGGCCGCTACGACAAGCACGACCGCTATGACGCGCAGTGGTCGCCCAAGGCGGCCGTGCTGTTCACGCCGATCCCCGACCAGACCTTCCGCGTCACGTACAACAAGGCCTTCAAGTCGCCGAGCATCCTGCAGACGGACTTCTTCTTCCCGAACTTCCAGCCGTTCATCGGCGTGTTCGGGAACATCGACGGGTTCGACATCAAGAACAACGCGGGCACGATCGTGAACGGGTTCGACCCGATCCGTCCCGAGATCAACAAGACGTGGGAGCTGGGCTACAAGGGTGTCGTCGCGCAGCGGCTGTTCGTGGACATCGTGGGCTACCGTACGCACTTCGACGGATTCCAGAGCCCGCTCGTGGTGATCGCGAACCCGCTCCTCGGCGCCACGGCCACGACGGCATACAACCGCCGCACCGGGGCCAAGATCACCGACGCGGCGGGTGGTCCGCAGGTGGCGCTGACGTACTTCAACGCCGGCGAGGCGAAGATTCGCGGCATCGACGCAGGGCTGCGATTCTACTTCACCGACAAGATCGCGGCGTCGGGCAGTGGCAGCTTCGTCAAGATCGACACGATCATCCGCAAGGCGACCGATCCGGTGGAGGCGACCTCCTTCAACAGCCCGTCGGTGCGGCTCACGGGAGGAATGGACTTCACCAACGTGATCGAGAACGTGGTGGCCGGTTTCACCACCAGATACGTCGCCAAGTACAATTTCCGCTCGGGCGTGAACTACGGTCTGGTGCCGGCGTTCGGGACAGTCGACCTTTCCGCGAGCTACCGGATTCCCAACCGGGACGCGAAGATCCTCTTCCAGGCGCAGAACATCTTCTCCTGCGTCGGCGGGACGACGACGCCGCCCACGCTCGGCATCGGCAGCGCGAATCAGGCGACGTATGCTGCCGGCCGCGAGTGCGGCTTCGGCAAGCAGCATCAGGAGATGATCAACGCGCCCAAGCTCGGCCCGATCGTGCTGCTCGGTCTGCGGGTGGACGGCGGCAAGTGACCGGATCGTCGATGGCGTCAGCGGACAATGGGCTCGCGCACGATGGCGTCCGATGTTCGGGCGCCCGCGGACTGCGGGATCTCGTCCGCCGACGACACGCCCCACGAGCGTCGGATGGCCGGACGGCTGGAACCGAGGAGCACGGAATGCTGTTGACACGCGGATCCACCCTGCGGAGCACGGTCGAGTTCCTGGCGCACGCGCTGCCGGCCGAGGAGTGCGAGCGGGTGCTCGCACGCCTGATGCCGTCGGACCGGGCGCTGGTGGAACACGCGTCGGTCACCGACGACGTGCCGTACGAGGTGGCGTTGAATCTCTGGCGCAGCGCCGATCTCGCGCTGGCGCCGATCGATCCGGCGTGGGCGGAGCACGCAGGCGCGGAGTCGATCCGCGTTCGCGGCATGCAGCTCTACAGCGGTCTGCTGCTCAAGCCCACTCCGGCGGAGTTCCTGGCCCAGCACATCTCGCTCTTCCAGCGCTACTACCGGCCGGGCGACATGAAGGTGACCGAGCGCGCCGTGGGGCGCGCCACCGCACGTCTCGTCGGGTTCGACTCGGGCGACACGCTGTTCTGCCGGCGGCTGAGCGGCGGATGGCTCGCGGCGATCACCATCGCCGGCGGGAAGGAGCCGGTGGTGCACCACGCGCGCTGCGTCATGGAGGGCGACCTGTTTTGCGAGTGGGAAGTCCGATGGAAGTGAGAGGCGCATCATGCCGATGATCAACCTGAACGGCCTCGACGTCTTCTACGAGACGCGAGGCAATGGCGAGTCGGTGCTGCTGGTGCACGGACTCGGATCGAGCACGGAAGACTGGGAGCCGCAGGTGGACGCGCTGGCGAAGGAATTCCGCGTGGTGACGTACGACGTACGGGGGCATGGGCGCACGGCGAAACCCGCTGGTGCCTACAGCGTGGCGCAGTTCGCCGCCGACGCGGCCGCGCTCATCACGAGCCTGGGCCTCGCGCCCGTGCACGTGATCGGGCTGTCGATGGGCGGGATGATCGCGTTCCAGCTGGCGGCCGATCGACCGGAGCTGGTGCGGAGTCTCGTCATCGTGAACAGCGGACCGGAGATGGTGCCGCGCACGGTCAAGGAGAAGCTCGGCATCGTGCAGCGCCGGGTCATCGTGCGCCTGATGGGGATGCGAAAGATGGGCGAGGTGCTGGCGGAGCGGCTGCTGCCGGGCGCGGAGCACATGGCGCGGCGCGGCGTGTTCGCGGACCGGTGGGCGCGCAACGACAAGGGCGCCTATCTGCGCGCGCTCTCGGCGCTCGTCGGCTGGACGGTGACGGCGAAGCTGCCGTCCATCCGGCAGCCCGTGCTCGTGGTGACGGCCGACCAGGACTACACGCCGGTGGCGTGGAAGCAGTGGTACACGGCGCTCATGCCGAACGCCACGCTGGCGGTGATCCCGGAGTCGCGGCACATGATGCCGGTCGAGCGGCCTCAGTTGTTCCACGATACGCTGCTCCCCTTCCTGGCCGGCACGGCGCGGGGGAAGGAGGTGGTCCGGTGAACATGGGAACGCTGGTGCCGCGCCACGCGCGCTATCGTGGCGACCGCACGGCGCTCGTCTGCGGGAGCACGCGGCTCACCTGGCGCGAGCTGGGGGCGCGCGTGAACCGGCTCGCCAACGCGCTGCACGGGCTCGGCATGCGCAAGGGCGACAAGCTGGCCGTCGTGATGCCGAACTGTCTGGAGGTGCTGGAGATCTACTGGGCCAGCGTGCAGATGGGGCTCGTGCTCGTGCCCTTGAGTCCCCTGCTGCGCGGCCCCGCGCTGGCGGCACTCCTCTGCGACTCGCATTCGTCCGCCGTGATCACGTCGCACGATCTGGCGGCGGAGCTCGACGGCATCCGCGGCGACGTTCCGGGGATCGGAGCCGACCGGTGGATCGCCCTCGGCAGCGAGCCGACGCCAGGGTACCTCGCCTACGAGACGCTCACCGCCGCCGCATCGCCAGACGCACCGCCGATGGTCGAGATCGAGGGGAGCCATCCCTTCAACATCATCTACAGCAGCGGCACGACCGGCACGCCGAAAGGCATCGTGCACACGCATGACATCCGGGCGATGTACTGCAGCCTGTTCGCCTCGATCTTCCGCTTCACGCCGGAGAGCGTGGTGATGCACGCGGGCTCGCTGGTGTTCAACGGCGCCTTCGTGACGCTGATGCCGGCGCTGTTCCTCGGCACCCCCTACGTGCTGCTTTCGCGGTTCGACGCCGCGGAGTTCATCGAGACCGTGGCGCGCGAGCGCGTGACCCACGTGATGATGGTGCCGTCGCAGATCGTGGCGGTGATGAACGCGCCCAATTTTTCTCCCGCCAAGCTCGCGTCACTGCAGATGCTTGGCTCGGTGGGCGCGCCGCTCCACCGCGAGCACAAGGAGCGTCTCACCCGGGCGCTGCCCGACGTGTTCTACGAGCTGTACGGGCTCACCGAAGGGGTGATCACGATCCTCGACAAGCACGACGTGAAGCGGAAGGGCCAGTCGGTGGGCAACAGCACGCCGTTCTTCGAGATGCGCATACTGAGCGAGGACGGGCGCGACCTGCCGGCCGGCGAGGTGGGCGAGATCGTCGGCCGCAGCCCGCTGCTCATGCCGGGCTACTACGGCCGGCGGGACCTCACCGAGCAGGCGATCGTGGACGGCTGGATGCACACGGGCGACATGGGCTACCTGGACGAGGACGGCTTCCTGTATCTCGTCGATCGCAAGAAGGACCTCATCATCTCCGGCGGCGTGAACGTCTACCCGAAGGACATCGAGGAGGTGATCGTCACGCACCCGGACGTGCTGGAGACGGCGGTGTTCGGCGTGCCGGACGAGAAGTGGGGCGAGGCGCCGCTGGGCGCCGTGGTGCTGAAGAGCGGCGCGCAGGTGACCGCCGCCGAGCTGCGGGCGTGGGTGAACGAACGGGTTGGCGCGCGCTATCAGCAGGTACGCGACATCGCGATCATGCAGGAGTTTCCGCGCAACGCGGCGGGCAAGACGCTCAAGCGCGTGATGCGCGACGAATACTGGAAGGGGCGCACGGTGAGAATCTGAATGGGAAAGCTCGACGGGAAGGTGGCGATCGTCTCCGGCTCGGGGCGCGGCATCGGCCGCGCGGTGGCGCTCAAGCTCGCGTCGGACGGCGCTCGCGTCGTGGTGAACGACCTCGATGAGGCGACGGCGCGGGAGACGGCCGACGCGATCGTCGCGGCGGGGGGCGAGGCCGCGATCTGCGCGGGAAGCGTGACGGAGCCCTCGTTCGGGGAGCGCTTCGTGTCGGCGGCCATCGACGAGTTCGGGGGGCTGGACATCATCGTGAACAACGCGGGCTACACCTGGGACAGCGTCATCCAGAAGATGACCGACGAGCAGTTCCAGGCGATCCTCGACGTGCACGTCACGGCGCCGTTCCGCATCCTGCGCGCGGCGGCCGAGCCGATCCGCCGGTTCGCGAAGGTGGAAGCAGCGGCGGGGAAGGAGGTGTTTCGCAAAGTGGTGAACATTTCCTCCGTCTCCGGGCTCGCGGGAAATGCCGGGCAGGTGAACTACGCCGCCGGGAAGGCGGCGATCGTAGGCGTGACCAAGACCCTCGCGAAGGAGTGGGGGCGCTACAAGGTGAACGTGAACTGCGTCGCGTTCGGCTTCATCAGGACGCGCATGACGGCGCCGATCGCGGCGGAGGGTGGCGAGGGTGCCGAGCGGAAGGTCGGCGTGCAGCCGGCGATGCTCCAGCACCTCGAGCAGAACCTGATCCCCCTCGGCCGCCTCGGCACACCGGACGAGGCGGCGGGGGGGGTGTACCTCTTCTGCATTCCGGAGTCGGACTACATCTCGGGGCAGGTGATCACCGTTGGCGGAGGCATCCGGTTCTGAGCATGCAGGCACATCGCATCGGGCTTTCGCTCGTCTTCGCGGCGGCCCTTGGCTGCGCCTCCGCGCGGCCGGCCGTCACCGGCACTCCCGCGTCGCGAAGCAATCGCGGCACCTTCGTGTCGGCCGCGGGGACGAGGCAGTTCGTGGTGGCGCGGCCGGCCGGCAGCGGCAGCGCGCGTCTACCGATGCTCGTCGTGCTGCACGGCTGCGTGCAGACCGCCGACGACATCGCTCGCGGCACGCGCTTCAGCGAGGCCGCGGCGCGTGAAGGGTTCGTCGTCCTCTACCCTGAGCAGCCGGGGACGGCGCATCCGCAGCGCTGCTGGAACTGGTTCGTTCCCGGCGACATCACGCGCGGCCATGGAGAGGTGGCGCTGTTGGCCGAGATGATCGACTCGGTATCGCGGCGGGAGGGAGTGGACCGGCAGCGGATCGCGCTCGTCGGGATGTCGGCGGGTGCGGCGATGGCGGCGAACCTCGCGGTCGCCTACCCGGAGAGCTTTGCCGCGCTCGCGATGCATTCCGGCATCGCCGCCGGCGCGGCGACGGACATGACCTCGGCGCTGCGCGTGATGGGGCAGGGCGCGACCGACGGCGATGCGCTCGGCGACGCCGCGCTCGCGTCGATGGGTGGCACGGCTCGACCGATCCCGGTGATCGTGCTGCACGGTGCCGCCGATCATGTGGTGGCTCCCGCGAATGCCGCGGCAACCGTGGCCCAGTGGACGCGGATCAACGCGCGCGCCCCCGGCCGCGGTGCGCCAGTCGAACAGCACCTGTTCGAGGGGGTGGGACACGCCTGGAGCGGCGGCTCTGTCTCAGGCAGCTATACCGCGCCGCAGGGTGGCGACGCGACGGGGCTGATCATCGCGTTCTTCAAGCGGGTGGGCGTGTTGCGGTAGGGACAACACACTGCCGCGGCGGTACTCCGAACTTCGTATGGCGTACGGAGTACCCCGACTGAAACTGCCCTTTCTCGTCAGTTGCCTCCGCTCGACGCGAGCACGCGGATCTTCGCTCGCACGTCGTCCAGCCGCCGCCGCAGCTCCACGTACCGCTGCGCCGCGTCGCGCGGCACGCGCTGGTCGGCGCCCGTCGTCATGCTGTACAGGTACGTAATGTGGGCCTGCAGCCCGGGGCGGCTGTAGCGGATGGGCGGAGTGAGCAGCTCCGCCTCGAGCGCGGCGATGGCTGGCGACGTCGCGGCGGTGCTGTCGCCGCCGGTGGAGCGGCGGCGTACCGCACGCAGCTCTTCGGCGGCCGCGTTCGCGTCGCTCACGAGATCGCGCACGCGCAGGTTGTGCGCGAGTTGCGCCTCGAGAATGCCCTGGGTGATGCCATCCTGCAGCATGCGAGGGTCGGCGCGCAGCGTGAGCGGCTGCGTCGTGCTCCGCCCGCCGCTCGTGAAGCGCACCTGATAGCGGCCGGGCGCGGCCATCGGGCCGTTGCGACCGCGCTGGGTGGCGCTGG
>JBBQDE010000021.1:0-14514 GCA_038319425.1 Gemmatimonadales bacterium | reverse complement strand
CATGTGGATGACCATGTATCCGCCGCCGCCCAGGTTGCCGGCTTCCGGATATGCCGCCGCGAGCGCGAAGCCCACCGCCACGGCCGCATCGACGGCGTTGCCCCCCTGCTTCAGGATCTCGACGCCGGCCTCGCTCGCCAGCGGCGCATCGCTCGCCACCATGGCGTGCGCGCCGAACACCGCATCTCGGCCGGCGTCATGCCGCCACGCGTCGGGGAAGACCGCCGGCCGTCGCCCACCCGCGCGCGCACCACTCGCCGTGGGCAGCCGCTGCGCCACCCCGACGTCGGTGGCGCCGCGCGGTGGCGCGGTCGTCGAGCGCGACTGCGCGAACGCTGGAGCGGCGATGAACGCGAGCGCTGCGAGCAGATCAAGGCGAGGAGTCAGGCGCATGGATGAAGTGGGTTGGCCTTACAGACAAGGAATCCACGGAACCAGCGGAACGGACCGGAGCGGACGGATACTACATGAAGCAGAGATGCTATTCACGGAATGCCCCATCCGTCGTTTCCAGTTCGTTCCGCCCGTTCACTGCGTTCTGTTGCACAGCTCCTCACCGGCTGCCCAACCCGAACCGTCCAACGAGGCGCGTGCTGTTGAAGCGGTTGCTCGTGCCCTCGCCCGCGCTCAACCCCGTCTTCTGATGGAGCGCCGTGTTGAGATCCTGCACCACGTCGATCGAGAACGTCGGCGAGAAGTTGTAGCCGAAACCGTAGCCGAACGCGAAGCTGAAATCCGTGTCGGGCGACGTCGGCTCCAGGCGCGAATCGGTTGTGCGTGAACGGAAGTTGGAGAACATCGTCGCGCCGACGCTGAGCTCGAGCACCGAGTGGAAGCCGCGGCCGCTGGCGATGTGCAGCACCGCGAACGCCTGCGACACGTTCGCGTCGGCGTCCGTCGTGGTGAGCGGGCCCGTGTAGCGGAGCGGCACCCGCGCATGCGTCCCGCGCAACCCGAACGTCGTGCCGCCGCTCACCGTCTTCTCGAACGACGCCGCGTACTGCGTCGCGTCGCCGAACTCCCAGACGGAGTTGGTGGTGCCGTCGTGCACGATGAAGCCGTTCTGCAGCGCCGCACCCAGCGAGACCCACGCGGCCGGCTCGGCGAACCGCATGCCCGGCCGGATGATCTGCGCGCCGGCGTCGGCCGCGAGCGCGAGTGGGACGAGCGCGAAGAACAGTCGACGCACGAGAGCTCCGATGGCTTGCGGGTGGCGAACGACGCCCGGTAACTTAGCCGGGGCGCCGAAGGGACGATAGACAGTGTACCCGGCGGACCGGTCACAGTTCTCTCGCCCCGTTGCGACGTGCCTTCTCGAGTCGTTGATCCACGCATCACCGAGCGCCGCAACCCGCGCACCCAGCAGATCGATCTCGCCGATCCGCTCGGCATCGTGGACCTGATGAACGCGGAAGACCAGGACGTGCCGCGCGCCGTCGCGTCGCAGCGCCAGCAGATCGCCGACGCCATCTCCGCGGTCGAGCGCACCTTCCGCGGCGGCGGCCGCCTCTTCTACGTCGGCGCGGGCACCTCGGGGCGCCTCGGTGTGCTCGACGCGTCCGAGTGCCCCCCTACCTTCGGCACCGATCCGGAGATGGTGCAGGGGATCATCGCCGGCGGACTGCCCGCGCTCACGAGTGCCCAGGAGGGCGCCGAGGACGATCTGAACCAGGCGCGCATCGATCTCACCGCGCGCGGCGTGCGCGCCGGCGACATGGTCATCGGCATCGCGGCCTCCGGCACCACGCCCTACGTTCGCGTCGCCCTCGAGCACGCGAAGTCGGTGGGTGCCGGCACAGCCATCGTCGCATGCTCGCCTCCACCTGCCGCGACGCTCGCCGCCGCCGACATTGCCATCGTCGCCATCACCGGCCCCGAGGTCGTCACCGGCAGCACGCGACTCAAGGCCGGCACCGCGACGAAGCTGATCCTCAACATGATCACGACCGGCGCGATGATCCGGCTCGGCAAGACCTTCGGCAATTTGATGGTCGATCTCCGCGCCACGAACGTGAAGCTCGCCGATCGCAGCGAGCGCATCGTCGCCGAAGTGTGCGCGCTGTCGCGCCCCGATGCGAAAGCCCTGCTCGAGCGCGCCGGCGGCCGCGTCAAGATCGCCATCGTGATGCAGTCGCTCGGCGTCGACAGAGCCGACGCGGAGCGCCGCCTCGGCGACGCGGGTGGCGTGATCCGCCGCGTCGTGAACACGCCGCCCCCCGCGGTCGCGTGAGCGACGCGCCCGTGCGACGCGGCGGCGTGTACGTCGGGCTCATGTCCGGCACGTCGCTCGACGGCATCTCCGCGGCGGTGGCGCGATTTACACCGCGCGAGGGAGCTGGCTTCGACACCGAGCTGCTCGGCTTTCACGTCCACGAGTACGCACCGGCGCAGCGCGAGCGGATGCTCGCGGCCATGCGCGAGGGATCGGCGCGCGACTATTGCCGTCTCGCGGTGGACTTCGGCGGCTGGCTCGCCGACGCCGCCGTCGCCGTGCTCGCCGAATCGGGGGTGGCGCGCGCCGACGTGCGCGCGATCGGCTCGCACGGGCAGACGCTCTGGCACGAGCCCGGCCACTCGACGTGGCAGATCGACGCGCCAGCCGTGCTCGCGGAGCGAACACGGCTTCCAATCGTAAGCGACTTTCGGTCGCGCGACATGGCGGCGGGCGGGCAGGGGGCGCCGCTCGTGCCGATCGCCGACGCGCTGCTGTTCGCCGGCCGCGAGTGGCGCGCGCTCCAGAACATCGGCGGCATCGGCAACGTGACGGTCGTGCCGCCCGACGGCACGCTCGCCAGCGTGCGCGCGTTCGACACGGGACCCGGCGTCGGCGTGCTCGATGCGATTGTGCGACTCGTCGATTCGTCGCTGCGCTACGACGACGACGGTCGCATGGCGGCGCGCGGCCGCGTCATCCAACCGGTCGTCGATGCGCTCCTGGCCGAGCCGTACTTCCGCGCCGCGCCGCCGAAGAGCACGGGGCGCGAGCTGTTCGACGCCGCGTACGTGCAGCGGCTCGTCGCGCTCTGCCGCGCCCACTCGGCCAATGCGAGCGGCGACGACCTGATCGCCACCGCCACCGCCCTCACCGCGCAGAGCATCGCCGACGCCTACCGGCGCTTCATCCCCGAACCGGTGGTAGAGACGATCATCTCCGGCGGCGGCGCAAAAAACGCCACGCTACGCGCGCAGCTCGCCGCCGCTCTCGGCGGCTTGCGCGTGCGCACCTTCGACGAGGAGTTCTTCGACGGCGAGGCAAAGGAGGCGGTGGCGTTCGCGCTGCTCGCCCACCTGCATCTCGAGCGCATCGCCGGGAATGTCCCCACGGCGACCGGAGCAAAGGGACCGCGAGTGCTGGGGATGATCACTCCTGCCTAAAACGGCAGTGCCTGTTCGAAGTTACGGCCGCTGTGCCGCCGGAACCGGCGTGCCGGCGCGCTGCGTCCCCACCACCACTTCAGCCGTCCGATACACCCACCAGAGCGCCCCGGCCAGGAGGACGAGCAGCAGCAGCAGCGCGATGAGGGAGCCTCGGCTCCGGCGCCGAGCGGAGTTGTCGTCCGGGATCGTGGAGGTGAGCACGAAAGCCTCCGCCGGCATCTCGCGAGTGGTGCGCCGGACAATGGGCATCTCGCCCGTCGTCACCTGGCTGAGCGGCACCGGCACTGCGTCGGTCTGCCCCGAGTCGGTGGCGAGCGGAAAGGTGCGATGGCCCACCGCGTCCGTCTCCTCCGGGTCAGCGAGGCCTTCGCCGTCGAACTTCGCCACGATCACCGTGATGTTGTCCGGCCCGCCCATCTCGTTCGCGCGGTCGATCATCCGCTTGCACGCGGTCACGAGATCGGGCTCCTCGCTCACGATCTTGGTGATCTCGTCGGCCCGCACCTGGCCGCTCAGGCCGTCGCTGCACAGCACGAGCACGTCGCCGCGCCGCACGCGCTGGTGGGTGAGGTCCACCTTGATCGTCGCCTCGGGGCCGAGTGCCTGGAGGATGATGTTGCGACGCTCGCTCTGCTCGGCCTCGGCCTCGGTCAGCTCACCCGCCTCGATGAGCTTCTGCATCAGCGACTGGTCCTTCGTGATCTGGCGCCCCACGCCGTTGCGCACGAGATAGGCTCGGCTGTCGCCCACCTGCGCCACGTACACCGTGTCGCCCAGCACGCCGGCCACGGTGGCGGTGGTGCCCATGCCGCGATATTCGGGGTGCTCGATCGCGAACGTATGGATGTGCGAGTTGGCCGACGCCGTGGCGCGCTTGATGGCGGTCGCGAACCGGTCGTTGCTCGGCGGCGTCTGCTCGCCCAGCGCCGTCGTCAACTCCTGGAGCACGATGTCGATCGCCATCGCGCTCGCGATCTCGCCGGCCGCCGCGCCGCCCATGCCGTCGGCCACCATGAACAGCGTCCCTCGCGCGCCCACCTCGTGGGTCCGCACCTCGGGCAGCAGCGTCGCGTTGCCGCGCGTCAGGTCGGCCACGACGAACGCATCCTCGTTGTGCTCGCGCGTGCGACCCACGTCCGTGCGCCCGAACACGTGGACGGTGACCGGCGCGTTGGGCAATGAATTCGGTCCCGATGGGTTGGGCACGGTCACGAGATCAGAGGTCCTGGCGGGATGAGGGTCCATCATGGATGCGTTTCCGGGCTCGCGAACGATATGTCCCGCGCCGCTCTCCCGCTCGGCTCGCCGAGCAGGAACCTGCCTCCCAAACGCGATACACCGAAGATCGGGCGAAGATTGGCGACTGACAGTGCGATTCCGCCAGACCGATCGCCGAACTTCCGACGCCAGGAGACGGATACGGTGTCGAACCGGTCACGTGGCAATGCTCTCGATGCGGAGGATCTGGTCGCCCACGAGGACGCGTTGCCCCTTCCGCACCGCCCGCTCGCCGTGCACCGCGAGCGCCACGCCATTCCGGCTCCCGAGGTCGCGCACGTAGAACTCCGCGTCCTGGCTGCGGATCTCCGCGTGACGGCCGCTCATTGTCTGGTCGTACGGAAACACCCAGTCGCCGGATTCGCGCCCGATCTGCACGTTGCGGGCAGGCGAGAGATGGAAGGTGTCGCGGACGCTCGCGTCGGCGCGGAGCTGCTCGAGCACCGCCACGTCGGCCGACGGCACGAGGGAGCCCATGCGGCGCGTGGAATCCGCGTCCGGCGGCCGCGGGCCGGGATAGCCGAGCCGGCGGAACCGGAGCAGCTGCGACCCGATGAGCATGACGTCCCCGTCGCAGAGGGGCGTCGCCTCCTCGATGAAGGTCCACGTCCCGTTGCGCGAGCCCAGGTCCCGCACCCAGAGCTCGCCGCCGCGCAGCTCCAGCCGGGCGTGCAGGGGCGAGAGGTACGCGTCCTCCAGCCGGATGTCGGCGTCGCCGCGCCCCACCACCGCGTCGCCCCGGTCGAGGAAGAACCGCGCCGACACCTCGCCCGCGTCGTTCAGCAGCGCCACCCGTGGCCCCGTGCTGCGCGGCCGGTCGGCCACGTGCACGACGTCGTCCTCCTTGCTCACCCGGTCGCCCACCCGATGGCCGCAGCGGCCACAGAAGATGTCGACCCCCTCGACGAACGGCGCCCCGCAGTTGCCGCAGGTGGCCGCGGTCGTGACCGCCTCGACGCGGGTGCCGCAGTGCCCGCAGAAGGGGAGCCCCCCCTCCACTGCCCGCGCGCATCGGGGGCACACGCCGGGCGACGCTGGCGCACCGCCGGCGGATGCCGGCATCGGCATGCCGCAGTCGAGGCAGAAGCGCGACGCCGGATCGTTCATCCGGCCGCAGAATGCGCAGGCGGTCGTGCTCACCGCGATATCAGGGCTACCATGAGCCGCGAATATACGGGCGTCGAAAGAGGCGAGTCAACAAACGTCGTGCGTGCGTCGCGCGCGGCGAGGGACCGCTCGATACGACGCGCCCGCTCGCGCGCCTTGCGCATCGACGGTTAGCTTCACGTCATGCCGCTGCCCCGACTCGCCCGCGCCGTGCTGGCGCTCCCCCTCGCCGCCATCGTCGCCTGTGCGGGCGCCACGCCTGCTCCCGGGACCGACCCCGGTCCCCGCCCGCCCGGCGGCGCCCCGCCCCTGCCGCCGATCCCCCAGGTGGACGGCCCGCTCGCCATCCGCGTCGTCTACCCCTCGGTCAACGCCGTCGTCACGTCGCGCGACTCGAACTTCATCTTCGGCTCCATCGGCAGCGGCCGCGCCACCCTCACCATCAATGGCCTGCCGGCCCGCGTCTACCCGAACGGCGCGTTCATGACGTACCTCGTGAATCCGCCGGCCGACACCCCACGGTACGAGCTCGTCGCCACGCGCGGCGCCGATACCGCGCGCGCCACTCACGTCATCCGCTACCCCGCGCGCGACGTCGCGGTGCTCGACAGCGCCGTGGCCCCGGCGGCCAAGCCCGACTCGCTGCCGACGACCCGCGCCGACACGATCGCCGCGCTCCACGCGCGCGTCGACTCGCTGCGCCGCCAGCTCACCCGCGACGACCCGATCGGCTGGGTGCAGCTCGGGCAGCCCAGCGCCGCAATGGACACCGACCGCACGATCATCGGGAAGCCGATCCCCGGCGGCACCTACAAGTGGTTCTTCACCCCCGGCACGATCGTCCCGCTGCTGGGGCGCACCGCCGGCTATGCCCGTATCCGCCTCGACCGCGATCTCGACATGTACGTCGACTCGGCCGACGCGATCGACGTGCCGCCTCCCGCCCGCACTCCGGTGCCGCCGCGCGTCGTGCAGAACATGCGCGTGCGCGGCGCGCCGCTCGGCGTGGACGTGATCATGCCCCTCGGCCCGCGCGTGCCGTACTTCGTCGAGGAGCTCGACCGCTCGCTCGTGGTCACGCTCTACGCCGTGCGCGCCAACACCGACATCGTCAACTTCGCGCCACAGGACTCGATGGTGCGCACGGTCGAGTGGACGCAGGAGACGCCGGAGCGCGCGAAGGTCACCGTGAACCTGCGCGCGGCGCCGTACGGCTACCTCGTGTTCTGGGAAAACAACTCGCTCGTGCTCCGCCTGCGCGGCCGGCCAGCGATCGACCAGCGGCACCCACTCGCCGGCCTCACGATCGCCGTGGATCCCGGCCATCCGCCCGGCGGCGCGACCGGCCCCACCGGTCTCTATGAGGGGACAGCCACGCTGATGATTGGCACGCGGCTCAAGCGCGTTCTCGAGGAGCGCGGCGCCACCGTGCTGATGACCCGCACCACCGACTCGGCCATTGCGCTCGGCGACCGCCCGATCTTCTCGCGGCGAGCCAACGTGCACGCGTTCGTGTCCATCCACCTGAACGCGTACCCCGACGGCGTGAATCCCTTCGTCGCGCCCGGCACCGGCACCTACTTCTTCCGCACCCACAGCGAGCCGCTCGCGCGTGAGGTGCAGAAGGGCATGGTCCCGCAACTCGGCCTCATCGACCTGGGTGTCAACTACGACAACCTCGCTGTCGTCCGCGGCACCTGGTATCCCGCCATCCTGTGCGAGGGCGCGTTCGTGATCCTTCCCGACCAGGAAGCCGCGCTGCGCACGCCGGAGTTCCAGGAGAGATATGCGCTCGGAGTGGCGAATGGGATCGAGAGTTATTTCCGGAACCTTCCGTCACGCTGAGCGCTCACACTGCCGTACGCGGGTATACCAGTATCACGTACCGGGATTGGCATACTGCCCCCAGCAATTCGCCGATGCAAACGGCGCGGGACACACTTTCCAAACGAGGCCCCACCTTGCTGTGGGTTGAATGCCAGTCCGAGTACTAGGTACAGGTCTACCCGCGTACTGCGGTGCCCTTTTCGCTTCTCTGCTGCTGGCAGCGCCCCGCGTAGCGCAGTCCCAGCCCGCCGCATACCACCGCTATCTCACCCTCGAGACCGCGCACTTCCACGTGCACGTGTCCGAGGGCCTCGAGCGGGAGGGTCGCGTCGCGGCCGCGGCCGCCGAGCGGGCGTATGCGCTCCTGAGCCGCGAGCTCGCGCCGCCGCGCGGCACCATCGACCTCGTCGTGTCCGACGACGCCGACTACGCGAACGGCAACGCGACCCCGGTGCCGGGCAACCGCATCAACATCTTCGCCGCGCCGCCGATCGAGAGCCAGGGGCTGCGGTTCAACGACGACTGGCTCGCGATCGTCGTGACCCACGAGCTCACCCACATCTTTCATCTCGATCGCGCGGCCGGCATCTGGGGCACGCTCCAGCTGGTGTTCGGGCGCGCCCCCTTTCTCTTCCCGAATCTGTACGGCCCGGCGTGGCTCACCGAGGGGCTGGCGGTCTACTACGAGTCGCGGCTCACCGACGGCGGCCGCCTGCATGAGAATCAGAACCGCGTCGTCGCGCGCGCCGCGGCCCGCGAGGGGCGGCTGCCGCGCATCGACCAGCTCAGCCTCAGCGCGCCCGGCTTTCCCGGCGGCGAGGGCGCGTACGGCTACGGCGCGCTCTTCCTTGAATATCTGGCGGCCACGCGCGGCGACTCCGCGGTCGGCCGCTTCGTCGAGCGGCAGAGCGCCCAGCTCATCCCGTTCTGGCTGAACCGGTCGGCGCGCCAGGGGTTCGGCGTGTCGTTCGCCGACGCATTCAACGCGTGGCGCGATTCGGTCGCGCGCCACATCGACACGACCTCGGCGCCGCTCCCCGGTTGGCGCGACGTCACGCCGCGCAGTCTCTACGCATCCATCCCGCGCTGGATCGACGGAACGTCCATCGTGTACTCCGCCACCGATGGTCGCGAGACGAACGCGGCGTACCTCGTCTCGCCGAACGGTGCGCGGCGCCGGCTCGGCCGGCGCGACGGCGCTGGCGCGAACGTCCCGCTCGCCGACGGCTCGCTGCTCTACTCCGGCCTCGACTACACGGCGCGCTCAGAGGCGCGTTCTGATCTGTATCGCGAGTTCCCCGATGGACGTGTGCAGCGCCTCACGACCGGTGCGCGGTTGCTTCAGCCCGATGCGCGCCGAGACGGAGCCATCGTCGCCGTGAAGCTCGATGCGGCGCGCTCGAGCCTCGTGCTGCTCGATTCCACCGGACGGCAGCTGCGGGTGCTCCGCTCGGCGAACGCCGACGAGACGTGGAGCGAGCCCGCCTGGTCGTCCGACGGACATCGCGTCGCGGTGATCCACCGCCGGCACGGCGGCGAGTTCTCGCTCGACGTGATCGACGTCTCTACCGACGTCGCGCGCGTGCTCGATCGCGGGCACTACGTGATCGCGTCGCCGCGGTGGGTGGGCGGGGGCCTGGTCTGGACAAGCGAGCGATTGGGAACGTCGGGGCTCGTGACGTACTACGACACGGGCTTCAATCAGCCGACGAAGGGCTCGAGGGATGTCGCGCTCTTCACCCCCGACGTGGCGCCCAACGCGCCACTGCTCGCAGCCACGACCGTTCGCGCCGATGGCTATCACGTCGGCGTGTCGCCCATCCCGTCGCAGCTCCTCGGCTGCTGCGCGGTGCTGCTGCCGGACAGTCTTCCGCATGCCGCGCGCGTCGAGGCGCAGCCGATGGCCACTGGGACGTATCACCGGTATTCGGCGCTGCGCTCCGCGCTGCCGCGCTATTGGTATCCGATCATCGAGCCGTCGGCATCGAGCGGCACCCGGCTCGGCGCGTCCACGAGCGGCATCGACGTGCTCGGCCGCCACCTCTATACGGTGTATGCGGCCGTCCCCACGTCCACCGACGGCATGGTGGGCGGGCTGTTCTATCGGTATGCCGGGCTGCGCCGGCCGCTGCTCGACGTCGGCCTCCTCCAGGACTGGAAGTCGCAGGGGATCATCACCGACGCGAACGGCCTTCGCCTCGGCGCGCTGCTCAAGCGCACCCAGGACCTGTCGCTCGCCGCCACGGTCGTGCGGCCGCGCGTGCGCACGTACACGAGCGTGACGGCTGGGCTGGGACTCGAGCGACGCCGCTTCGGCACCGATCCGTCGGCCCTGCTCGCGCTGCTCGATACGAGCTTCGCCCGCGAGTACACGTACCCGCGCGCGTACGTCGGCGCGTCGTGGGGCAACGCGCAGCGCCCAGCGCTCAGCATCTCGCCCGAAGACGGTGTGGCGCTCGCCTTCACGGCGCGCGAGCGGCTGCGCGCCGACGCGCCCGGACGTACCGCGTCGCTGAGCGCGGTGAGCACCGTGGCCGGCTACCGGTCGCTCGACCTGCCGGGCTTCTCGCACCACGTGTTCGCGGCGCGCCTCGCCGCCGGCTGGGCCGATCGGCGCTCGGCAACGGCGTTCGAGGTGGGCGGCATCAGCGGCGGCACGGTCGCGATCCTGCCCGGCTACACGGTGGGCGAGGGACGCCGCAGCTTCGGCGTGCGCGGCTTCGCGAACGGCGCGGTCTACGGCACGCGCGCACTGGCCGGCTCCCTCGAGTATCGCGCGCCGCTGCTGCTCGGCGGACGCGGGCTCGGGCTGCTGCCGTTCTTCTTCGATCGGTCATCGCTCACCGCATTCACCGATGCCGGCGTGGCGACATGCGCGCCCACGCCGCTGTATCCGTCCATCTGCTCGCCGTCGCCCGCCATTGGTCACACCATCGCCAGCGCGGGCGTGGAGCTGGGGGTGTCGGCCGCGTTGTTGTCGTGGGAAGGGCCGGAGATGGTGCGCATCGGATTGGCGGTGCCGGTGGCGGGAAGGGCGGGGGCGGGGGCACGGGCGGTGAGTGCGTATGTGGCATTCGGGCTTTCCTATTGATTGCCCAACGCATCGAGGCGTTCTCACGCAGTGGGCGCTCTTGCGTTCTTGCTTGGCTCTTCCTCAAGGCTCACTGCGGTGTTGTTCCCGATGCCTGACCGGCCTCCTGCGCCAACACCGCCTTGAGCGTTGAGGAAGAGCGAAGGGGTCAGCAAGAACGCTCACTGCGTCATCGTCATGAGGTGTACGTGCCCACCATCCACCCGTCCGCCTACGTTCACCCCGCTGCCCACGTCCTCGGCGACGTCACCCTGGGCGCGCACGCCAGCGTGTGGCCCACCGCGGTCCTGCGCGGCGACTCGGCGCCGATTGTCGTCGGCGAGAATTCCAACGTGCAGGACGGCGCAGTGCTCCACGTCGATCGCGGCGTGCCGTGCACCGTCGGCAAGCGTGTGGCGATCGGGCATCGCGCGGTGGTGCATGGCGCCACGGTTCACGACGACTGTCTCATCGGCATGGGCGCGATCGTATTGAATGGCGTCGTCGTCGGCAGCGGCTCGATCGTCGGCGCGGGCGCGGTGTGCACGGAGGGGATGATCATCCCGCCCAACTCGCTCGTCGTAGGCGTGCCGGCGCGCGTGGTCCGCGAGACGACGACGAAGGAGCGCGAGCGCATCGCGCGCACCGTGCAGTCGTACCTGGCCCTCCAGGACGAGCATCGCGCCGGAAAGTTCGGATCGGCGTAACGTCCGATCTTCGGTATTCGTACGGGCACGAGACTTGAACGTGTGTCCAGGCAACAGGTCGCCAGCGCTGACGGAACGGTGGCGGCATCCGGGCGGGCTCCGCGGCCGATCTGCCTGAAGTGGCCGTTCCGGAACTCGTTACTCAACCGGAACTTGCCGCCGTCTCCGGAGATTTTTTCGTCACTGGCGGCATCACGTCCCGCGGTTCTCCACCACCGCTCCACATGTTGTCAACGTGCCGCACAGGTCGCCGCCGGTTCGTGATGCATACACTAGAAGTCGTTACTGGGCTTACATTTAACTCAGGACTGGCGCGGAATCACGAGTACGGGTAACATGACCGCCCACGAGCTCACCTGATGTTTGGGTTGCCTCGCCGCCGTCCCCGCCTGGCTGGACCTCCCCGCAGGACCCAACAGGGCGTATCGTCTCCAGACGTTCCAAAATCTCCCGGGAGAAGTGCTCATGTCCCTGTCCGCCACACCCCCGAACGGTCCCGTCACGCTGTCGTCGAACGCGCGCACGGTGCTCGAGAAGCGCTACCTCGTGAAGGACAAGACGGGGAAGCCGACCGAGACACCGGAGTCGCTGTTCTGGCGCGTGGCGACCGTGGTGGCCGAGGCGGATGGGCGGTACGGGGCGGGTGAGGAGCAGGTGCAGAAGGTGGCGGAGGAATTCTACTTCCTCATGACCCAGCGCCGGTTCGAGCCCAACTCGCCCACGCTCATGAACGCCGGCCGCCCGCTCGGCCAGCTCTCCGCCTGCTTCGTGCTGCCGGTGGAAGACGCGCTCGCGAACGGGAAGAACGGCATCTACGACACGCTCAAGGCGATGGCCATCATCCATCAGAGCGGCGGCGGCACCGGCTTCGGCTTCTCCAAGCTGCGCGGCAAGGGCTCGATGGTGCGCTCCACTACCGGCGTCGCCAGCGGGCCGATCTCGTTCATGAAGCTGTACGACGCGAGCACCGATGCGGTGAAGCAGGGGGGCACGCGCCGCGGCGCCAACATGGGCATCCTGCGCTGCGACCATCCCGACGTGCTGGACTTCATCTCCTGCAAGGAAGACCTCACGCAGGTGACGAACTTCAACATCTCCGTTGCGGTCACGACGCAGTTCATGGAGGCGTTGAAGAACAAGACGTCGTACGACCTGATCGATCCCTCGAACGGGCAGGTCGTCGGCCAGCTCGACGCGAACATGGTGTGGGACAAGATGATCCTGGGCGCGTGGCGCACGGGCGAGCCGGGCTGCTTCTTCATCGACGAAGCGAATCGCTACAACCCCGTGCCGCACCTCGGCGCCTACGAAGCGACGAACCCGTGCGGCGAGCAGCCGCTGCTGCCGTACGACGTCTGCAACCTCGGCAGCATCAACGTCGGGCTCTATGTGAAGGACGGCGCGATGGATTGGGACGCGTTCAAGCGCGACATCCATCTCAGCACCCATCTGCTCGACAACATCATCGACGTCAACAAGTACCCGCTCCAGGAGATCGACGCGCTCTCCAAGCGCATCCGCCGCATCGGTCTCGGCGTGATGGGCTTCGCCGACGCGCTCGTGCGGCTTGGGCTAGCGTATGACACCGCCGCCGGCGTGGACTTCGGCCGCAAGGTGATGGCCTTCCTCGACGTCGAGTCGAAAAAGGAGAGCGAGCGGCTGGCGAGCGAGCGCGGCCCGTTCCCCGAGTGGGACCGTTCGATCTGGGGTCCCGACACCACCTGCGCACGCGACGAGAACGGCGAGCGCATTCGCCCCATGCAGCGGCTGCGCAACTGCAACGTCACCACCGTCGCGCCGACGGGGACGATCTCGATCATCGCCGGCTGCTCGTCCGGTCTCGAGCCGCTGTTCGCCGTCGCCTTCATGCGCAACCAGGCGGGCGTGATGATGCCCGACGTGAACGAGGATTTCGTCGCCATCGCGAAGCGCGAGGGGTGGTACAGCGTCGGCCTCATGGAGGCGATCGCGAAGGAGGGGCACGTCAACTTCCCCGAGGTGCCGGGCAAGTGGCAGCGCGTGTTCTGCACCGCGAACGCGATCTCGCCCGAGTGGCACGTGCGCATGCAGGCCGCCTTTCAGGATCACTGCGACTCGGCGATCAGCAAGACGACGAACTTCTCGCACGCCGCGACCGTCGAGGACGTGCGCGCGATCTACGAGATGGCGTACGACATGAAGTGCAAGGGCGTGACGGTGTATCGCGACGGTTCGCGCGATGCACAGGTTTTGTCGACGGGCGCTACAGAGAAGGCGAAGGCCGAGCGCGACAAGCCGGCCGCCTCGTCGACGGCCGACCGGCGCGAGGTGGGTGAGCTGATGGGCCAGCTCGCCGAGAAGGATGCGGAGTTGGAGCGGATGCGGAAGCAGCTGTTCGAGGCGGAGGCGGAAACGCTGCAGCGCCGTGCGAAGCGCTCACGTCCCGACAAGCTGCGTGGAACGACGCACCGTCTGGAGACCCCGCTCGGCACGATGTTCGTGAACATCACCGAGGACGACAAGAATCAGCCGTTCGAGGTGTTCATCACGCTCGGCAAGGCCGGCGGGTCGGCGATGGCGGACGCGGAGGCGATGGGGCGGCTGATCTCGCTCGCGCTGCGGTCGGGCATTCCGATCATGGAAGTACACCGTCAGTTGCGCGGGATCTCTTCTGACCGGGCTGTGGGACTTGGACCCAACAAGGTGCTGTCGGTGCCGGACGCGATCGGGATTGCGCTCGAGCAGTGGTGGAGGGACAAGCAGGGGGTGCAGGGGGATCTGCTGCCCTCCCTTCCTCAGCAGACGCCGGCGCTTGGCTCAGTCGTGATTCCGGAGTCGGTGGTGGTGCGGTCTCCGGTTGGGCAGTCTGGGTCGGGGCAGCAGTCAGAGATGAGCTACCAGGCGTACAACGGCGGGGAGACGTTCATGGGGACGTGCCCGGACTGTGGGTCACAGTTGGAGTATGCGGAGGGGTGCGTGAAGTGCCATGTGTGTGGGTTCTCGGAGTGCGGGTGAGTGTTAGAGTGATCGGGTCTTCCGGGTTTGGTGTGGGTGCGCGGTTTATGAGAGGATTTTCATAAAGCGGTGGGGCGAGGCTCGAGATCGAGGCCACCACAGTGGAAGTAGATCGCCAGCTTGAATCGCTCGCGATCGCGGAAGCCGCGCGAC
>JBBQDE010000020.1:0-14998 GCA_038319425.1 Gemmatimonadales bacterium | reverse complement strand
CGAAGTTCTCCATGACACCGGACAACAACGCCGCGCTCGCGTACGACGCGACGATGCTGCTCTATCAGGCGGCGATGTCCGCGGGCGCCGATCGGAGGAAGATTCGGGACTACCTCGCGTCGCGCACGAGCGAGACGGCGTACCGTGGAGTCACCGGCGGCATCTATTTCCGTCCCGACGGCGATCCCGTGGGCAAGTCCGTCGTGATGACCCGAATCGACGGCGGCGTGCTCCGCGTGGCGGAGGCAACGCGATGAGGGCCGCGCTGCACGCGCTCAAGGCGCTCGACTTCGGGCGCGGAAAGCGACGCGGCACCATCCGCCAGCGTCTCGTGGGCGGGTTCGGCATGCTCGTCGTGCTACTCCTCGTGGCCGGCGTGCTGGGACGCCGCACGATGACCCAGATGGCCGCCTCCATCGGCCCCACGCTCGAAGGCGTGCAGGAAGAAGCTCGCCAGAGCGCGCAGCTCTCCGCCGACGTCGCGCAGACGCTCGAGGCCGCGAACCGCTACGTGGAGACGCGCGACACGGCCGCACTCCAGGCATTCCGGCGCTATGGCGCAGAAGCGCATCAGGTGCAGCGCGCCATGAACGCGCGGCTCAGCCGCACGCCCGACAACGCCGCGATCCGTCGCGAAGAGGAGGTGGGCGTGGTGGCCACGATCGACGCGCGCTTCTCCTCGATCGAGATCCAGTACGCGCTCGCGCATCGCCTCGCCGACCTGGGGCGCCAGCGCGAGGCCGACGTCGCCGCGCTCAAGGCCCGGAGCATCGTCGGCCAGCTGCTCGCCGACATCGAGCGCCTTGGACAACTCCGGGCGGCGAAAGTCGCCGCCGTGTCGCAGCGGCTCACCAGCGACGCGAACCGCCGCTCCACCGCGTTCGTCGCGCTCATCGGGTTCGCGGCGATGGTGGGGCTTCTCGTCGTGTTCTTCACCGTGCGGTCCATCAGCACGCCCCTTGCCCTGCTCCTGCGCCATGCGCGCTCGCTGAGCCAGGGCGACCTCACCGTCCGCACCACGTCGCGGATGCCGGGTGAGTTCCAGATTCTCGCCGACGCGATGAACCAGACCGGTGATTCGCTCTCTCGCATCGTCTCGGTCGCGGTGGGCACCGCAGAGAGCGTCGCCAGCTCGGCGCATCAACTGGCGTCGGTTTCCGCGCAGATCTCCCTCTCGGCTGGTCAAATGGCGCATGCCATGACCGACGTGTCGTCCGGCGCCGAGCGTCAAGTCACCCAGCTGCGCACGGTGGATGAGGCGCTCCAGGCGATCCGCGCCGCGGCGGCGCGGGTGATGGAGCGCTCGGCGGAGGTGAACACCCTCGCGCAGGCGATCGAGACGTCGGCGGCGGAGAAGCGGGTGGAGATCGCGCGCGCACTCGGCATTCTCAAGGAAGTGAAGCGCAGCGTGGAGACCGCGGCACGTGAAGTGGTGGGGCTCAACACCACCGCGGCCGACATCAATCGCTTCGTCCAGTCGGTAAGTTCGATCGCCGAGCAGACGAACCTGCTCGCGCTCAACGCCGCGATCGAGGCGGCGCGCGCCGGTGCGGCCGGACGCGGCTTCGCGGTGGTGGCGGAAGAGGTCCGCAAGCTCGCCGAGCAGTCGCAAGCGGCGGCTGACGAGATCGTGCAGGTGACCGGCGTGGTCTCCAGCCGCGTTGCGAGCAGCGCCCGCGCCATGGAATCGAGCGCCGCCCGCGTCGCCGAGATCGAGACGGTGTCGCGGGACATCGACGCCGCGCTGGCGACCATCGCCGAGGCGGCCGAGCGCACGCGACTCGCCGCCACCGGCGTGACGAGCGCCGCCGGCGACAACGCCGACGCTGCCACAAGCGCGGCCACCGGCATCCAGTCGATCTCGCGGACCGCCGAAGGACACGCCGCCGCGGCGCAACAGGTCAACGCGTCGACCGAAGAGCAGAGCGCCGCGTGCGAGGAGATGACGTCGGCCACCACGCATTTGCTGGAGGGATCGCGCGAGCTGCGCTCGCTGGTTGGAGGGTTGAGGACGGCGTAACTGGCCGGAAGAGTCACCGGGCGACGGGCATTCGCGTATCTTCCCGCGATGCGCATCGAGACCCTTGCCGTGCACGCCGGACACGCGGTGGACCCCGCGACGGGCGCCGTCACGCCGCCGATCATCCTCTCGTCCACCTTCGAGCGCGATCCCGACGGCGGCTATCAGTCGGGACACGTCTACACCCGCACGTCGAACCCGAATCGCTCAGCCGTCGAGCAGGTGCTCGCGCAGCTGGAAGGGGGCGCCGTGGCCATCGCATACGGCTCCGGCTCGGCCGCCACCCAAGCGGTCTTCCAGGCGCTCTCGCCGGGCGACCACGTGGTCGCCGCCAACGACGCGTACTTCGGCACGCTGCGCCAGCTGCGCGAGATCTTCGGCCCATGGGGGCTCGAGGCGGATGTCGTGGACATGACCGATCTCGACGCGGTGCGCCGCGCGCTGCGCCCGACGACGAAGATCGTGTGGGTCGAAACGCCGTCCAATCCGCTAGTGCGCGTCGTGGACATCGCTCGCCTCGCGGAGCTCGCGCATTCCGTCGGCGCGCGCTGCGTGGTCGACAACACCTGGGCCACGCCGGTGCTTCAGCTCCCCCTTCGCCTCGGCGCCGATCTGGTGATGCACTCCACCACCAAGTACCTCGGCGGCCACAGCGACCTGCTCGGCGGCGCGCTCGTGGCGCGGGAGAACGACAAGATGGTGGAGCGACTGCTCACGCTCCAGAAGCTTGGTGGCGCCGTGCCCTCCACTTTCGACTGCTGGCTGCTGTTGCGCGGGATCCGGACGCTGCCCTGGCGCATGCGCGCCCATTGCGCCAACGCCGGGGTCGTCGCCGCGTATCTCTCCACGCACCCCAAGGTGGAAGCGGTTCACTATCCCGGCCTCCCGTCGCATCCGGGTCACGTCGTCGCTCGCCGCCAGATGAGCGGATACGGCGGGATGTTGAGCGTGCAGATCCGCGGCGGACGCGAGGCCGCGCTCGAGCTCACCCGCCGCCTCACGCTGTTCACGCGCGCCACGAGCCTCGGCGGCACGGAGTCACTCATCGAGCATCGGGCGTCGGTGGAGGGCGCAGTGACGCTCGCGCCCGACAATCTTCTTCGCATCTCGATCGGCCTGGAGCATCCGGACGATCTGATCGAGGACTTGAAGCAAGCGCTCGGTTAGGTCACGCCGTTCGCCGTCAGCGAGCTCCGCGAAGCGGACGGAGCGCCCATTAAGTTCAATCATGCCCGAAAAACGCCCCGCCGTCCTCCTGCTGTCCGGCGGGCTCGACTCCACGACGATGCTCGCGTATGCCGTCACGAACGGCTACGACGTGCACGCCATGACGTTCCGGTACGGCCAGCGGCACTCGGGCGAGATCGAGGCGGCTCGGCGCGTCGCGGCACATTATGCAGTGCGGGATCACGTCATGGTGGACATCGACCTCCGGACTTTCGGCGGCTCGGCCCTCACCGCCGACATCGCGGTGCCGAAGGACCGATCGTCGGAGGCGATGGCAACGGGCATTCCCATCACCTACGTGCCGGCGCGGAACACGATCTTCCTTTCGTTCTGTCTCGCGTGGGCCGAGGTGCTCGGCGCGTCCGACATCTTCATCGGCGTCAACGCGCTCGACTACTCGGGCTATCCCGACTGCCGCCCCGAATACGTGGCGGCGTTCCAGCAGATGGCCAATCTCGCCACGCGAAGTGGAGTCGACGGCACGTCCCCGATCCGGATCCAGACGCCTTTACTCGACCTCACCAAGCGCGAGATCGTCGTGCTGGGCCGGTCGCTCGGCGTGGATTACTCCATCACGCTGAGCTGCTACGACCCGAGCCTGGATGGCAAGGCGTGCGGGCACTGCGACGCGTGCTCCCTGCGACTCCGGGGGTTCGCTGAAGCCGGCGCGGTTGACCCGGCTCCGTACGCGAAGGGGTAAGGCAATGCCGTACGTGGTGAAGGAGATCTTCTACACCCTGCAGGGTGAGGGACAGAACGCCGGCCGCCCTGCAGTGTTCTGCCGGTTCAGCGGGTGCAACCTCTGGACTGGTCGCGAAGCGGACCGGCACAAGGCGGTGTGCCAGTTCTGCGACACCGATTTCGTCGGCATCGGTCCCGATGGCGGCCGCTTCGCCGACGCGTCGGCCCTCGCGGACGCCGTGCTCTCACGCTGGCCGGCGATCGAGAGCGCCCATGCGGTGGGCGGCCGTCCGCTCGTCGTCTGCACGGGCGGGGAGCCACTGCTCCAGCTCGATCGCACCGCCATCGATGCGCTGCACGCGTGCGGGTTTGAGGTGGCGGTCGAGACGAATGGCACCCAGCGGGCGCCCGACGGGATCGATCACGTCTGCGTGAGTCCGAAGGCCGGGGCCGCGCTCGTGCTGACGCGAGGCCAGGAGCTCAAGCTCGTATATCCGCAGATTGACGCCGAGGCGCAGCCTGCGCGCTTCGCGACACTGTCGTTCGGCGCGTTTTACCTTCAGCCGCTCGACACCGGCGACGCGGTGGGAACCACCGCAAACACCCAGGCGGCGCTGGCGTACTGCCTTGCGCACCCGCAGTGGCGGCTGAGCCTGCAAACACACAAGCTGCTGGACATCAGATAGCTCGGCAGCTTCGGTGTGCCGCGTCACGGACGGCATGTACGCTCGTCTACAGTTTGCCTTCGCATCGAGCCAGGCGTAGCATCCAGCACGCCGTGCTCGTCCATTTCCTCCCGCGACCGTTCCCGTACGACGATGCGCTACCGCCGGCCAGGCCGACCGTCATGATCAGGACCGCGTCGTCGCGTCGCCGCTGCTCTCGCTGGGTGCTGGTGGCAGCGACGGTTGTGGCGTTGTCCGCACCCGCGCGGGCGCAGGGTCCGGCCGTTTCGTCTGATTCGGGACCGGCGATCGGATCCCCGACGACCGACGGCACCCGGCGCGCTCCGACGACCGGTGCGCGGCTCCTTCTGGCCAACGTGGCCCGCCTCACCGCGGCTGGCGCGCCGAGATTCGCCGCGGCGCCGGTGCGCCCGCTCGCGGCCTGGAGTACCTCGGCGCATGCATTCCGTGACTCGATCCTCGTCTCGGTGGCGAGGACGGCCGTGGGCACGCGCTATGTGCGCGGCGGGGAGTCGTTCCAGGGCGGCTTCGATTGCAGCGGACTCATTCGCTACATCATGCGCGCCCTCGACGTCACGGTGCCGCGAACCGCCGCCGAGCAGGGTGATGCAGGGCTGGCGCTCGGGCGCGACCCGGCACGGCTCATCCCCGGCGATCTCCTCACCTTCGGCGCCGGTGCGCGCGGCGCCAGCCACGTGGGCATCTACGTTGGCAATGGCCGGTTCGTGCACGCCAGCAACGTCGCCGGCCGCGTGATCGAGAGCGACGTCCGGCGTCCGCCGTCGCGACTGGTGAAGGTGTGGCGCGACACCCGCCGTGTGCTGTCGGATGCCGGCGCGGATTCAACCCTCGCCCGCGGCGACAGCTAGCGTCGTACGCGAGGCCGCAGCTCGCCGTTCGCGCCGATCAACGCGCCAGTGCCGGGAAAGTCGAGGCGTCCCAGCGAGTCGGCGAGCGCCGCGGCGCGGGCGGAGCGGTCCGGCTCGAGCACTCCCGGTGCGAGCTGCATCGTCGACCCGAGACCGGCGGACGCCACCCGGCCGCTCGCGTCGATCGTGGCGCAGAGCACGCCGCCACGATTGAGCGGCTCCTTCAGGACGAACGGCCCGTACGTGAGCAGGTTGCCGAGCGAATAGGCGATCAGTGCGCCACGGTCGCTCCACTCCATTGCGCGAACAACGTGCGGGCCATGTCCCACCACCATCGCCGCGCCCCCGCGCACGGCCGCGTCGGCGAACGCCACAGGATTGCCGCGATCGAAGCCGAGGAAGATCTCTGTGGAGTCGGCGGTGCGCTGCGCATCCTTCCCTTCGGCGCCGAGATGCATGGTGGCGATGACTACCGGATATCGCTCGAACGCGCGGGACACGAGGCGGAAGACCGCGGCCGTATCGCGAGCATCGGGCGCCTCCGTCGACGTGTGGAAGCCCAGGATGCCGATCGTGTCACCCGCCGCCGTGACTACCGGCGTGGCGAGCGTGTCATTGCCCGTCACGAGGACGCCGGCGCGACCGAGCGCCGCCACCGTGCTGTCGTGACCGCGGGCCCCCGCGTCATGGGCGTGATTGTTTGCCACGTTGCCGACGATGGTACGATCGGGCGCGAGCGCGCGCAGGGCCGCGGCGCTCGAGGGTGGAGAGCGGAAGGCAAAGCAGTTCCTCGATCGCCGGCCGCACTTGGACGGCGTGGGACCAGCGCCGATCGCCGACTCGACGTTGAGCAGGACGATGTCGGCGGAGGAAACCATGGGGCGAAGCGGCGCGACCAGCGTGGCCGGATCGTCGTCGCGGCGGAACTCCTTCCGCATGCGGGCTTCGGCCTTGCGGGCCCACGCCGTGTCGAGATTGGTGCCGAGCGTGACATCGCCACCCGCGCACACGCGAACCGGCGCGCGCAGCGTGCGAACGGCGAGCGAGTCGGTGCGCGCGGATGGACGTGACAGCGCCCGGGGCCGTGCGGCGGCGGCGGCTCGCGCCCTCGCGGCCTCTCGGGTGCTGTCCGCGCGCGCGGTGTCGGCGCGCGCCGTCGCGCGTTCGGCGTCCGTTGGCCGGCGCACCGGCGGTGGAGCGGGGGCAGTCGCAGGCGGGGGCGCACACGCCGCAAACGCGAGCACCACCGCCACGATGGCGCACGGGCCGCGCGCCGCGCGAGCGACGCACGAGATGAGGGAGGACGTCGGCACTCGAACAAGCTCACTGCCGCGCGCCGATCCGTCAATTCACGGCGCGGATGCGAGAACGGGCGGCCTCGATGCGAGGCCGCCCGTCCCGCTGTGCCGTACGAGCCGGCGATTACGAGATCGTTGGAATGAAGAAGGGCTGCACGATCGCGATCACGTCGGCGCGGTCCAGAGGCTCGTCGAACGCCTCCTGGGCCGCCTCGAGGCCGAATGATGCGCCAGCAAGAGTGGACACGTTGATTCCGGCATGCGTGACGTTGGCTTCCGACGGAGCCGTGGTCGCGTTCGCGCCTGCGCCATAGATGGCGTTGAACGCAGCCGTCACCAGCGTAGGCTGGGGTCCGGCATCGGTCGCACCTGCGGCAGCAGCACCGCCACCGCGCACCGTGCCGCTCCAGCGCACCGTATCGCCTGCGCCGGCGGCCGCGCGGCGCATCCGGCGGATACGCGCGGCGTGACGTGCTTCCACGGAGTGGATGCGGAGCGCCGCTTCGAGGATCGTCGGGTTCGGCATCAGCGTCGCCGCCTGTCCCTTGTACGCGCGCACACCGGTATCCTCGGCGCCCTGCGCAACTTCGAGCAGGAATGCGAGGTCAGTGGTGGCCTTCGCGAATGGGCCGTTGCCGGCCCCGCGCGCGCCGGTGAAGTCGAAGCTGGCCTCGCTGAGGCCGAACACGTTGGTCGCGCCGGTGGCGAGCAGCGTCGCGCGGTGCGCGGCCTCGTGCTTCTCGATCTGCTGCAGGGTATTCACGGCCCCGGGCACGGCGGCGGCCTGAGTGCGCACCGAGGCGAAGGCGTTGTTCTGCGCCGCCGAGGCACTGGTGCCCAGCACTGCCTTGTAGAACTCGTCCTCGAAGATCTCGAGGGCGAGCGCGAAGTCGAGCACGCCCTTGATCGCGGCAGGCAGCGTGCTCTGCCCGAACACGTCGCGGCTGAGCGCGGCGAGCGCGATCGGCACCGAGCCGAGCGCGAGGGCGGCGGCGATGCCAGGCCGCACCGACGAGCCACGGTCGATTTCTTCCTTGCGGGTAACGAGACGATCCATGAGCTCCGGATCGATCGCGTCGAGAATAGGCTGATTATCCATTGTTCAAAATTCTCCAGGTCGACGGATCGACGATCAGGTCGGGGTGGGTGCGGGCGCGTTCGCAGTGACCTTGCTCTGGTCGGGCTGCGTGCTGATCGAGAGCGGGCTCGTGAGGACGTTGAGGCTGGCGACGGCGGACAGCACGGTCGACGGCTCGGCCTTCACGTCGAGGCCCGATGCGTTCACGACGTCGTCACCGGCGAACTTCCGGCCGGTGTTGCCGTCGCGGATGTCGCGGATGGCCGCGGCATGCCGCGCTTCCACCGACACGATCTTGCCCGCCACGAGGAGGTTCGCCGCGCTCGTGAGATACTTGCCGGCGCCGTTGTATGCCGACACGCCGGTGTCCTCGAGCAGCTGCGACGTACTGAGCAGCACGTCACGGTTCGCCGTGAGGGAGCCGACGGTCGCGGTGTTGAACCCGATCTCCGGCAGTGCGGCCGTGCCGAGCACCTGCTTGAAGAACTCGCGGTGAATGACCTCGTGCTTCTGGAGGTCCTGCAGCACTTCCTTTTCCGCCGCACTCAGCGCCGCGAAGCCGGCCGAGCCCAGGGCAGCCGTGTAATACGCCGCCTCCAGTTGCTCCAGCGCGTAGGCGTAGTTCAGGATGCCGGTGTCGTTCGACAGATTCAGACGATAGCGGTCCGGATCGGTGAATGGATCCGTGATGCTGTTGTCGTCGCAGGCGGTGAACACCGACGGCAGCATCAGGATGGACCCTCCCATCGCGAGCAGTCCGAGGAACCTCCGTCGCGTCGTTTGTTGCAGCAGCTGATCGCTGCTGCTGATGATGAGTTCCTTGCTCTCGGGCATCTCCCCTCCCCTCCCATGAATACCAGCCCCTGATACTCGAGGCGACGCGGCCAGCAATCGTCGACCTCGGCCTCGAACGCGGCGGGCGCCGTGTCGGGCCTTCGTGCACGTCCCGCGGCGCACCACCAGAGTCGCGTGACACGCGACTGATGAAACGCCGTCGCGGGACTTGTTGGCAGATAGAGTGCCATTCGATTTCTCGTTGTCGTCGAGGCGTTCAACGTCGCAAGACGTCGAGCCCGGTACGACACAGCGAACGCGACAACGGGCCGGCGAGTGATCGCCGGCCCGTTGTCTGGATGTCCTGCCGCCTACTGCTTCACGATCTGTCCGCGGATCTCGCCGCCCGGGAAGCTCGAGTTGTGCACGTTGGTGTACGCGTTGCCATTTTCGAGCAGCACCTTCAACGAGTCGCCGGCGATGCTGGCGCTGCCACTCACGATGGGATACGTGAGATCGATCGTGCCGTTTGTCACGACGCCATTCTGCGTGGCCGACACCGTGTAGGGAACAATGATCGGACCGGCCACGGTGCTCGCCCAAACGTGGATGTGCGAGCCTGAAGCGGGCGCGGTGAGTCCGCTGACGGTGACGGTGTAGGTGAGGAGATTCCCGGTGAGCACGTAGGTTGCCGTTCCTGTCGCGGCACTCGTGTTGGGCGTCGGCCGTTCGTTCGGGCCGGTCATGGTCGAGATGTATCTGGTACTGGCCGGCGAGGTCGAGTCGCTGCACGCGTACGCCACCACGATGGCGAGCAGCGAGGCGACAGCGATGAGACGGACGCGCATGGATCCCCCTTTTCCTGCGGTGAGCGAGCGGAGCGAGAGTCGCTCGACCGCTACCGCAAGGAATGCCGCGTGCCGGACGAGAGGGCTAACTCCTTGCGCGGCGTACCCTTGGGATCATGCATCACGATCGAGCATCCGCGTCCGCCGTATCGACGCGTGACGCTCGCGTATCGCTTCATTACGTCTACTGATTCGGCCGCGCGCTTCCCCCGTCCACGACGTAGCGCCACGTCCCGTCCCGCTGCTTCTTCCACACGGTCAGATACTTCGAATAGCCGACGATCTGTCCGCCGTCCTCGCGCTGCCCGGTGAATACCGCGTTGCCGACCGTGAACCCGAGGTCGCCGGACTGCGACACGTCGCCGGCCACCGGGTGCCAGACGAGTGCACCATTCTCTCCCGACGGGCCGAACGACTCGCTGATCGCCCGCGGGCCGGTGATGAACTCGCCGGGCGTGGAGAAGATCTGCGCGTTCTCGGCCGCGTAGTCGCCGAAGGCGCGACCGGTGCCGACACGCTGCGCCAGCGCCGAGAACGCCGTGTCGGCCGCACGCACCTGCTCGAGTGCACCACGTGCACGCGCCATCGGCAGATCGGCGAGCACGGCGGATGACGCCGGATGCGGCAGCGCCAGCGCCGGCGGCGGTGCGCCGTAAGTCTCCGCATACGCCACGATGCGCCAACCCGCGTCCCCACGCCGCCAGAACGAGATGTATCGATCGACGCGCAGCGACGGCGCGCCGGCACCGCTGGATGGCGCGCCGATGATCGTGTAGCCGTAGGTGTATCCGCTGCGGCCGTCCGCGCTTGCCTCTGCACGCACCGGCTGCCAGCGCACAGCCGTGCCGGTGCTCCCGACTTCCGCGGCCGCGATTCCGGCGGCGACGGAGCGGCCGCGCACGATCGGCAGCCCGCCGCGAAGGTACACGACGCTGTCAGCGAAGTTGCTCGCGAGACCGGTGGCGAAGCCGAGTCGCGCTACCGAGTCCGCGCGCCCGAGGTCGGCACGGAGCAGTTCATCGTGCGCCTCCTCCGCTTCCGAGAGCGGCGTCAGGAGGGACGCTCCGGCGAAGGACGCGCCCGGCGATTCGGCGCCGCGATGACACGCCGCCGCCAGCGCTGTCAGCAGAACAACGGGTATGATCCGCACGCCCACGCTCCGTCGCGCTGGGGTAATGATCGCGGGGCGGTCGACCCCGCTCTCGGAGACTACTGCCGAACCTGCCGGCACGCCACTCCGTCACCCGACGCGACGGGACCGGGCGCCAGATGTAGATTGCGGCTCTGATACCCGGCGCTGCCACGCTCGGTCCGCTCGGCGGCCGGTTGGAGCGGTGTCCTGTCAGTGATCCCATCTCCAGCTCGTGACGACACCTCGCAAACGACCGGCGCGCCGCCGGGGACGTGGCACTGCCGCGCCGCAACTCACATCCTCATCGACCAGCCGCACGGCGTACGCCGAAACCAAGCGGTGGCTCATCGCGCAGCACGGGCCGGTGTGCGCCTACTGCGGCCGGCGCGTCACGCCCGGCAGCGTGACCCTGGACCACGTCGCGCCGCGCCGCGGCCAGAGCGCCTACGATCGCCGCGACAACCTCGTGCTGGCGTGCGAGGACTGCAACGGGGCGAAGGCGGACATGCCGATTCTCGCCTTTCTCCTCCGCAAGCGTGAGCGCGCAGCGGTGCTGCTGCGGTATGGCGCCCACCTCAGTCCCATGCTGGTGGATCTCATTCGGGGGCTGGTGCCGTCCAACGGCGACGAGTCACGGATGAAGGAGACGTTCGACGACCTGCTCTCGGACGACGGGGAGTCTCCTTATCACGATTCGCCCTACAGCGACTGATCGGGCGTGTCGGGCAGCGTGGTGGCATGTTCGAAGTAGTAGCTCTCCACGAACCAGCGGCGCACCGCGCGCAGGTCCCACCGAGGGGTGGTCTCGTCGTCGTCGACGCGGGTGAGAAGGGCCTTCAGCCGGACCATGGCCTCAATCGCTGGCAGTCCGCTCGAGCGTGCCTGGTGCGCGAACGTGCGCACGGTGGTCTCCACCGAATCAGCGCTCGTCGCGGCCTCGACGATCGGCAGCGTCGCCGCCGCTTCCTCCCGCATGCCAGGCGCACGGCGGATGCGAGGCACGCGCGAGCGCGGCTCGCTGCCCGGTTCATCTCCGGCGGTACGCGGCGGGGCGTTGACAGCGATCGCCGCCTCGCGCGCCTTGCGCGCGAGCCCGCAGAGCCGTTCCAGCTCGGCGTCGTCCGCTGAACGCCACTCCTGCGGGAAGGGCGCGAGTCTCCGGCGGTGGGCGCCGCACGCGAAGGCCAGCCAGCCCTGTTCGAGACCGGCCGATACCGCCTGCGCCTTCGGCGAGGATCGCTGCACCTCGAAGACCTCCCACACCGAGCCGGTGGAATCCTGGAAGGTCCGAGCCGTCACACACACCGCCGTGCAGAGGTAAATGCCCCGGCACACGGGGTGCGCCGAGGCGCTTCGATGCTGGCAAGGTCTGTTCCGCTCAGGGGTGCATCTGCGGAGCGCCTTCGCGTACGAAGTGGCGCAGACGGTCCAGCCCATGACGGGTGCCCGCCCCATGACCTTGGCCCCGGCGACAGCCGACGGCACCGCGCGATCGGGCATCTCCGCCGTCGAGCGCGGACTGACCTCGAAGCTGAACATCATTGCGCTCTCGATGTGTTCGGCGATGTGGCTCCGCCGGCGCCGCGTCAATGGCTTCTGACGCGCACGTCCAGACAACGATGAAGCCCGGCACCACCGAAGTGATTGCCGGGCTTCCAGTTGCCCCTCCTGGGATCGAACCAGGACTCTCCTGATCCAGAGTCAGGCGTGTTGCCAGTTACACCAAGGGGCACCAAAATCCGCCGGATGGTTACAATGCGGTGACCATCAGGCGGAACCCATGTAAAATAGCGGGGCGCGGAAGCGCCTTCAACCCCTTCGCCCGTGCTCGCCACTGGACACCACCCACCGGAGTACCACCTGCCCACGTCCGTCGGTTTCTTCCGCGCCTGCACCGCACGCGCTCGTCGCTCCTGGTTGGCACTGCCGCTTCTTCTGCTCGTCTCCGGATGTCGCGACAGCTACGCGGCATTCGGCACCTTCGCTCGCGCTCGCGCCAGCGCGGATCAGGCCCTGAGCGCGCTCGCCGACCGGCACGTGGAGCTGGGTCGAAACCCGAAGTACGAGTATTCGCGCGTTCGCATCATGCGCGGCGCACTCGCGCCGTCGCGCGTCTTCGACGACAGCGCCGTGTGGACGGGCACTTCCGGGGACGTGCGCGTGCTCGAGACGGGCGGCGCGCTGGCGGACGGACACTACGTGATGACCTCGCGAGCGAATCCTCCCATGCCGAGCCGGCCTGCCGATGGCCGACACGTCACCACGCTCGCGCGGCTCGGCGATGGTGAGTACCAGTGGGAGACGACGGTCGCCTTCGCGCTCGGGAGCATCCACCCCGCCGACGTCGCGACGGTGGTGTCTCGACTGCTTGCCAGTGGCGAAGGGCGCACGGAAGCGGAGCTCCGCGCCGAGCTGGCGAGCGTCTCACCGCGCACATCCGGGGCGCTCGGGACGCTGTTCACCCTCGACTCGCTGCACCCGACCGAGCTCGCCGACGGCAGCACGGCAAACACGATGGTCGCATCGGTGCACTCGGACAACCTGCGACGTCGGTATCCGGCGCTGGCGGACTACGCGCACAAGTATCTCGATCCGGCGCGGTATCGCTTCGTGCTCACGGACCGCGCCGGCACACCGTTCCTCGATGCCTCTCAGAAGGATCGCGTCATCGTGATTCGCGTGCGCACCCAGAAGGGCAGGTTGGTTGCGCTCACGGGACCAGCGCGCCCGCTGCCGGATTCACTGCAGCTGCGAGTGGACTTCAACGTGAAGATCAAGATCTTTCACGTGGGATTCCACAATCTCGTGATGGATTTCGCGAACGACGGCCATGGCGACGAGCAGCGTGACTGGACGGTGACGGCCCGCCGGGAACCGCAGTGGGATCTTCCGCTCATCAGCGCCCGGCTGCTGCGTGCTCCATTGCGGCGACCCTTCGCTGGCGAAGGATCGCTCTTCAGGCTCGGGGTGCAGGCGGGCCAGGGTAACGCTCTAACGGTGCTCGTGCGCCACGCCCGCCTGCCGGTACAGGAAAGCGCCATTCTCAACTTTCTCAACTCGTTGAGTGGCACGGCGATGGACGATTTCGGCGGAGTCGTTCAGCACGAGCAGACCGAGTGGTTGCATGACATCTTCGGCGCGTTGCGGGACGACGCGCGGTCGGCGCTTGGCACACCCTGAGGGAAACATTCTGCGTTTGGCGCAGGGGTTGCCGTACTGACGGCTGAAGCCGGACGGACCGGCCAGCGTCATTTTGGAGGTCGACTTGCAGGACGCGGACAGGGAATCGCTCTCGGCGCCGATCGCCACGCATAGCCGGCAGACGGACGACGTTTCAACAGCCGTCCGTTCGGTGTTCGAGCGACGGTTGCTCGACGGCGGCCTGTCGGCGGCGCTCGCCGTGCTCAATCAGCGGGCGCGGTTCCGTTTTACCGGCGTCTATCGCGTGGTTCCTCCGACGCTGCAGAACGTCTCACTCTACGATCGGGAGAACCCGACGCTGAACATCTCGGGGGTGGCGAGCGTGCTGTCCGAGACGTTCTGCGCGATCGTTTTCGAGCATGGCCGATCCTATCACGTCGAGGACGCGCCAGGTGATGCGAGCCTTTGCGCCCACCCGGCACGCGAGTCCGTGCAGTCGTATGCGGGCGTCCCGATCCGACTGCCGGGTGGCCGCGTCCTGGGTACTCTGTGCCACTTCGACGGCCGGCCGCGCATTCTGCCGCCCAGTGAGCTGAAGCTGCTCGAGGAGGTGGCCCCGTTGCTCGTGTCCTGGCTGGCCCTTCCGGCGACGCAGCACTCGTAGGACCGCGTCAGGGCGCGCGCTGCAGCGCCTCGATATTCGAGCGCACGATGAACCCGAGCAGCTCGCGGGCCGACGCGGGCGAGATGGTGCGCGCGGCGGGGAGCACCCGCCCACGAATCGTCACGTTACCCAACTGCGCCCGCGCCCGCTGCGTCACGTACGTGGGCGCGTCGTCCGGGATGGTGTCCAGATCGTCCTGGCCGAGCACAAGGATGCGCAGATTCTCCGAGGCAGGAACGTCGGCGAAGAAGCGACGGAGCATCCCACCGAAGCTCACGTCGGACACCACCGCATAGACGGGTCGTCGAAACAGGAGCGACCACTCGCCCTTCACGAGGTCGGGACGCACGTCGATGACGCAGAGCTCCTTGCGCAGCTCCGCCGCCAACGCCGCGACCCAGTCCTCGTGTGCCTTCGTGGTGACGAGGAGATCCGCGCGGCGCAGCGGCAGCGGGGGCCGCGCCTGCCCTCTCACTTCGTCGGCGAGCAGCGACTCGGGCTCGAACCCGAAATCATCCGCGAGCTCGCGACAAAGGCCGGCGGCCTGATCGGTCGTGGACGCGATGATCGCAACGCGCAG
>JBBQDE010000019.1:0-15507 GCA_038319425.1 Gemmatimonadales bacterium | reverse complement strand
GGCGTGCACACCGGCAGCTTCGCCTGCGTGCAGTGTGGCCGCGTGTTCAGCTTCCGCGAGAAGGCCGAATTGGCTGCCTCGCGTCGGACGTGAGTCCCATGATCAACTCGAGATTTCTGCTCCGCGCGGCCGCGCTCGCCTCGCTCTCTGTTCCCTCCGCAATACACGCGCAGGCGCGCTGGAAGGCCATCGGCACCACCTCGGCGGGGAATGCCGTGTTCGTGGACAGCCGGACGGTGAAGAAGACGGGTGATCTCGTGGCTGCCAACGTGCGCGTGGTGTTCACGGAGCCGGTGAAGGGGGCCAAGGGGACGTTCGAGAGCTACCGCACCTCGGCCACGTTCAACTGCGCCAGAAAATCCCTGGCCGCCAAGGAGAACGTGTACTACGCTGATGCGAAGGGAACCAGGGTCATCGATCGCACGGTGAACAAGATGCCGGGGTTCGGACCGGCCCTCGGCGGCTCCCTGGGCGACGTCGCGCTTCGCTATCTCTGCGCTCGCTAGCGGCCGGCACATGGCCCGGCGCGGTCCCCATGCCAGGCGGCGTCAGCGCTTCCTGGCCAGGATCGTCCCGCGGCAGCCCGCCGCCCCGCAATGGCAGGGAAAGCGGCGCTTGGCCGCGGGCGTGTGGCGCTCCTCGAGCACGTAGGCATAGTCGTAGGCCAGTTCCTCTCCCGGCACCACGTCCGTGATCGTCTCGATCCAGATCCGCCCGTCTTCGATCACCGCGTCGCAGTTGGGCTCGCAGGAATGGTTGATGAATCGCGCCTCGTTGCCGTCCACCGCGGCATCGATCACCACCTCGTCGTCGATCGCGAAGAGAAAGGTGTGATGGCGCTCTCCCGCCACGTCCGGGTACCTCGCATCGGCTTCCGCCGGCGTGAGTCGCTGTCCGGCGTATTCGATGAGCCGCGTGAAGGCGGCGATCGGCCGAGTCGCGAATGCACCCAGGCCCTGCATGGGCGAGGTCCGGATCTCGAACGACGGCTCGGTGGCGCGAAGGGACATTCGTGAAAGATATTCGCATCGCGAGGCGCTTCGCGCCGCGTGGATGTCACTGCCGGTGTATCTTCCTTCCATGACATCCCGTACCGCGAGCCCTGACGGCTCTCCTTCCGCCGCCGGCTTCTCCGGTCTCGGCCTCGACCCACGCGTGGTCGACGCGCTCGCCGCCCTCGGCTACGAAGAGCCAACGCCCGTACAGACCGAGGCGATTCCGCCGCTCCTGGCGGGACGCGATGTGCTCGGGCAGGCGGCCACCGGTACCGGCAAGACGGCGGCGTTCGCGCTGCCGCTGCTCCACATCCTCACCCCCACCGCCGACGCGCGCGAGCGTACGCGCGCCTTCATCCTCGTGCCGACGCGCGAGCTGGCGATGCAGGTGGCGGAGGCCGTGCACAAGTACGGCAAGTCGATGGGAATCGTGGCGATGCCCATCTACGGCGGGGCGAGCATGGAGACGCAGATCCGCGCGCTCAAGCGCGGCGTGGACGTCGTGGTCGCGACACCGGGCCGCGCGCTGGACCACATCCGTCGCAAGACGCTGCGGCTGGACGGCGTGAAGACGGTCATTCTCGATGAAGCGGACGAGATGCTCGACATGGGTTTCGCCGAAGACCTCGAGGCCATTCTCGACGCGATGCCCGCAGACCGGCAGACCGCCCTGTTCAGCGCCACGCTGCCGCCGCGGATCGCCGATATCGCCAACAAGCACTTGAAGAACCCGGTCCGCGTCCGCATCGACCGCGAGGTCGTGCCGGCTGGTTCCGCTCCACGCGTTCGCCAAGTGGCGTACATCGTGTCGCGCGCGCACAAGATGGCCACGCTCGGTCGAGTGCTCGACGTCGAGAATCCCACGTCCGCCATCGTGTTCTGCCGGACGCGCACCGAGGTGGATGAAGTGACCGAGACGCTGAATGGCCGAGGCTATCGCGCCGAGGCGCTCCACGGCGGACTGTCGCAGGAACAGCGCGACCGCGTGATGAAGAAGTTCCGCGCCAATACCACTGACCTGCTTGTCGCGACCGATGTCGCCGCCCGCGGACTCGACGTGCAGCACGTGTCCCACGTGGTGAACTACGACGTGCCGAGTGCCGCCGAGGGCTACGTGCACCGCATCGGACGCACCGGACGCGCCGGGCGCGAGGGCGTGGCGATCACGCTCGCCGAGCCGCGCGAGCACCGGCTGCTGCGCAACATCGAGTACCAGACGAAGCAGAAGATCGAGATCGCGGCCGTTCCGACCGTGGCCGACCTCCGCGCTCGCCGCCTCGAGATGACGCGCGCCTCACTGCGCGAGACGATCCTTGCCGGAGGTCTTGATCAGTTCCGCGTGCTGATCGATTCGCTCGCGCAGGAATTCGACATCATGGATGTGGCCGCCGCCGCGGTGAAGCAGGCGGACGCGAAGGAGAGCGGCGGCGACCCGGAAGAGATCCCGACCGTGACGATCCGCACGGAGCGGCCGAGCCGCAACGACCGCGAGCGCGCGCCGACGGTCAAGGCTGGTTCGCGCCGACACGAGGCCGCCAAGGCGGGAGCCCGCGGCGCCGCCGGCAAGCGTGAGCGAATCACTCCCGAATGGGACGTCGCCCGCCTCTACATCGGCGCGGGACGGCTGGCGAAGGTCCGTCCGTCCGATCTCGTCGGCGCGATCGTGAATGAGGCGGGTGTCGATCCCCGCGCGATCGGGGCGATCCAGATCACCGAGCGGTTCTCCCTCGTCGAAGTGCCCGACGAGATTGCCGACGGCATCATCGACACCCTCCGGGGCGCGACCATCAAGGGAAAGCGCGTGCCGGTACGGCGTGACCGGGAGCAGGGCGGCGCCGGCTGACCCGTCGGCGTCCCGAGATTCGTCCCTCACTACCTCACCCTTGCCGACCCCGATGCGTTTTCCTCTTCTCACCGTGCTGCTCGCCCTCGCGCTCTCCGCGGGCTGCGGCGACAATTCCCCTACGGCCGTGCCAATCGAACAGACCGTCTTCGCCCCGTCCCTCGGCGTCAATCTCGCCAGCTCGACGAAGCTGCCGTCCGGCCTCTACTACCGCGACATCACTGCGGGGACGGGTGCCACGCTGGCGTCTGGCCAGACGGTGGGCATGCGCTACGCGGGCTCCTTCGCGAACGGTTCGGAGTTCGACTCGAACCCGTCCCCGAAGCCCGTCTTCTCATTCATGCTCGGCTCCGGACAGGTCATCAAGGGCTGGGATCAGGGTCTGGTCGGCATGAAGGTCGGCGGCCGCCGGCAGCTCGTCATCCCACCCGAACTGGCATACGGCCCGAATGACTATGGGCCGATTCCAGGCAACTCGGTGCTGGTCTTTACGGTCGATGCGCTGAGCGCGCAGTAGCGGTCGGCCGGCCGTCGGCTGGCCTCCGCGCCTCCGACGGGCTATATCATCCCCGAAGCCTGGACGCGCGGTGAGGGTAGTCGGGCAATCACGGCCGATCCCTGCGGTCCTCACCGACCTCGACCTTCCAACACAGAGACCGTGTACACCTACGTCTACTACATCGCGGAGAAGGTGCCCGGAGCGATGGAGATGCAGCGCTTCGCGCATCCGATTCACGTCGGACTCGTCTCCGCGAGCGATCATGAAGCGGCATACACCGCCGTGCTTCGAGACCTGCGTCCCACCTTCGCGGATGCGCCGCAGGATCTCGAAGTGCGCTTCGAGGTAGTGACCGCGCCGCGCAACGGCGACGGCGTGTGGCGTCACGGGAAGCCGATCGACACCGACATCACCTTCACCTCCGCCGATTGAGCGCGGGGGATCGGGTCGGGCGCCACCTCGGATGACGGACATCCCGGAGCTGTTCGCCAACAATCGCGCATGGGCGGCGGAGATGATTCGGGAGGATCCCGACTTCTTCTCGCGGCTCGTCGCGCAGCAGGCGCCGAAGTACATGTGGATCGGCTGCTCCGACAGCCGCGTTCCCGCCAACGAGATCGTCGGCCTGCTGCCAGGCGAGGTGTTCGTCCATCGCAACGTGGCGAACGTCGTCGTGCACACCGACCTGAATTGTCTCACCGCGATCCAGTACGCGGTGGACGTGCTCAAGGTCGAGCACATTCTCATCACCGGCCACTACGGATGCGGCGGCGTACGCGCCGCACTCGATGACACGCGCTATGGCCTGATCGACAACTGGCTGCGTCACGTGCAGGACGTGGCGCAGCAGCACGAGCCGGAGCTCTCGACATTCGCCGGCGACGCGCGGGTGGACCGCCTGTGCGAGTTGAACGTCGCCGAGCAGGTGCTCAACACCGCGCGCTCCACCGTGGTGCAGGATGCGTGGGACCGGAAGCAGTCGCTCACGATCCACGGCTGCGTGTACGGCCTGCACGATGGCATCGTGCGCGACCTGGATGCGACCGTGTCGAATCTGTCGGAGGTCTCGGAGCTGGCGCGTCGCCTTCACGCCGGCACGTACAACACCGCCCTCGGCTGACGCCGCTCGGCCGCGTTCGCGCGCCGACGCATTTCTCGCCACCACAACGACGAAGGGCACACCGTCTCGGTGTGCCCTCGTCGTTTCCCGTTCTGTGCCGGCCGAGACCGTCGAACTCCTAGACTTTCGGCCGTCGTCCGCCGCGAATGAGGCGGAGGATGAAGATCAGCACGACCGCACCGATGAAGGCGACGAATATCACGCCCGCCAGTCCGCCCATCGGTGACGTGACGCCCAGGCTCCGGAACAGCCAACCACCGATGAAGGCGCCGACGATTCCGATGATGATGTCCCCGATGATGCCGAAACCCGTGCCGCCCATGACGAGCGAGGCGAGTACGCCGGCCACGAGCCCAACGATGATCCAGGTGAGAAGATCCATGTCACGTTCCTCGAGAGGGGAAAACGAGAGGCTGAGAACGGGCGCAACTCACATGCCATTGCCGAGTTTGGTTTCCAACTGCGCTATGGAGATACGGTGATGGGTGTCGCCGTCGCAAGACGCACCGCGCGTTCGTCGCCCAGATGCAGGATGCCCTTCACCCAGTCCCAATCGCGAAACTGCCCCGCGTGCTCCATCACCAGGAGGGCGACTTCGGCTGCTTCGTCCGGGTCCATCCTCAGGCACCCGTGCGAGGCGGCGGAGCCAGCGACTCGACGTCCCCCGTTCCGTGGATGTAGTAGTCGGGTTCTGGATGTTGAACTGCCCGCTCGGCGTCGGATGCCCGTCGGTGCCGATGGCCACGGCGTACTGCTTCACGACCTCGCCATCCTTCCGGACGCTCAGCGTCTTGGCGCTCAGGCCTGGCCTCGAGGGTAAGCTCCCCGTCCGCTGACGGCGTGCGAAGGGCACCCAGGCCGAGCACCGGCGCGCTGGCGAGCGGGACGGCAAAGATTGCAAGTCGGCTTCGAGTACGTCGCTGGATCATGCGGTCGGTGGATGAGTAGTGATGTGCGATGTTGTGCCGTCCAGATTGGCAAGGCACGTTCCGTCGCGCTACCGATGGCGGCTCGCGGCACGCGGACCATATTTCTCCATGCTGGACGGCAGGTCTCCCCACCTCCTACACCGCCACTTGCTGATGATTCCGCGTTATCGCGTGTCTCGCCTTGCCATGACGGCTGTCGTCGCGGCCTTCGTCCTTTCCGCCGCCTCGAGCTCGGCCGAGGCGCAGGTTGGGCGCCGGGCCCCTGTTTCTGAGCGCGACGTGCGTCGATTGCTGGGCGCCCTCGCGGACGATTCCCTCGAAGGGCGTGCCACTGGCACCCGAGGCTCGGCCAGGGCGGCCACCCTGATCGCCGACGAGATGCGACGCATCGGCCTCGAACCGGCCGGCGACAGCGGCTACTTCCAGCGGGTCGCCGTGGCTGTGACGACCCAATTGCGTACAATGCCCAACGGCACCGTCGTCACCCGCACGCGACCGGTGCTGTATCCGAGCTTCGCCGCGCTGGACACGGTGCCCGCGGCGCGCCGGCGCATGGCCGTGAACGTGATCGGTCGGCTGCGCGGCGTCGATCCGGTGCTCCGCGACTCCGTGGTGCTGGTGGACGCGCACTACGACCACCTCGGCGTCGGGCCTGCCGTGAATGGAGACTCCATCTACAACGGCGCGGATGACGATGCGTCGGGTGTGGTAGCGGTGCTCGAGGCGGCACGCGCCATGGTGGCAGGACCGGCGCCGAAGCGCACCGTGCTCTTCGTCGCCACTACCGGCGAGGAAGTCGGGCTGCTCGGCACGCGTTGGTTCATCGAGCACCCGGTGGTCCCGCTCTCGCACATCACGGCCAATCTCGAGATCGAGATGATCGGTCGTCCCGACTCGCTCGCCGGCGGCCCGGGTCGCGCGTGGCTCACCGGCTACGAGCGATCGACGATGGGGCCGATGTTCGCGGCGGCCGGACTGCCGATCGTCGCCGACCGGCGGCTGGACCAGCAGTTCTTCACGCGCAGCGACAACATCGCGTTCGCGCAGATGGGCATCCCGGCGCACACGCTGTCGTCGTACAACATGCACGAGGACTACCACCATCCGAGCGACGACGTAGCGCACGTCGACTTCGCACACATGACGGCGGTCGTCCGTGCCGCCGCGTCGGCGACCCGGCTCCTCGCCGACGGCCCGGCCCCGCGCTGGAATGCCGGCGGCCGTCCCACCGTGGCACTCTCGCCCGTCCGCCCGAATCCGACACCGCTTCCCGTCAACCCGCCACAAATCCAGGCGGCGACACCCGCCGAGCGGCTGTCCCGCTACACCACGGTGCGGCTCGCTGCCGATACGATGGCGCTCTCGCGGTGGGAACGCCGCATGCTGCCGCTCCTCGTCGCCGCCGCGCGCGAGATGCACGGCATCTACTGGATGCAGGCGTTCGGCAGCCGCGACTCGCTGTTGCGCAACATTCCGCAGGCCGACGCGCGCCGTCTCGTGGAGATCAACGTGGGCCCGTGGGACCGGCTCGACGACAACACGCCGTTCATTCCCGGTACGGGTCCTAAGCCGGCCGGGGCGAACTTCTATCCGCGCGACATGACGAAGGAGGAGTTCGAGCGCGAGGTTGCCGGCGGTGGCCCGCGTGCCGACGCCCTCAAGTCGCTCTACACGATGGTGCGGCGCGACGCGGCGGGGCGGCTTGTGGCCGTTCCCTATGCGCAATTCTTCGGGGCCGCGAACGAGCGGGCGGCCGCGAAGCTGCGCCAGGCCGCCAGCCTCGCCGAGGACACCGGGCTGCGCCGGTACCTCAACCTTCTCGCCACCGCCGTCACCACCGACCACTACCAGCCGAGCGACCTGGCGTGGATGGACATGAAGCGCAATACGCTGGAGCTCGTGCTGGGTCCCATCGAGACGTACGAGGACGAGTTGTTCGGCTACAAGGCGGCGAACGAGGCGTTCGTGCTGGTGAAGGACCAGGCGTGGAGCCAGCGTCTGGCGAAGTATGCGCGCATGCTTCCGGCGCTCCAGCGGGGCATCCCCGTGCCAGCGGCGTACAAGCGCGAACGGCCGGGTACGGACGCCGATCTGAACGCGTACGACGTGGTGTACGTCGCCGGCCAGGCGAACGTGGGCTCGAAGACGATCGCCATCAACCTGCCAAACGACGAGACGGTGCAGCTGCGCAAGGGCACGCGACGGCTCCAGCTGAAGAACGCCATGCGCGCCAAGTACGACCGCATCCTGTTGCCGATCGCGCAGGAGCTCATCGTGGACGACCAGCTCTCGCACGTCACCTTCGACGCATTCTTCGAGAACGTGATGTTCCACGAAGTGGCGCACGGACTGGGCATCAAGAACACGCTCGACGGCAAGGGTACCGTGCGCGCGGCGCTCAAGGAGAAGGCGGGCGCCCTTGAAGAGGGGAAGGCCGACATTCTCGGGCTCTACATGGTGCGGCAGCTCAATGCGCAGGGTGAGATGGGCTCCGAGTCGATCGATGACAACTACGTGACTTTCCTCGCCTCCCTCTTCCGCTCCGTGCGCTTCGGTGCGGCCGATGCGCACGGCCGTGCCAACGTCGTGGCGTTCAACTACCTCCAGAGCGCCGGGGCGTTCACGCGAGAGCCGAACGGCAAGTATCGCGTGGACTTCGCGCGCATGCGGGCCGCCGGCGACGCGCTGTCGCGAGACATCCTCACTCTCCAGGGCGACGGCAGCTACGAGGGTGTTGTCCGGCTCTACACGGAGCGCGGCGCGATCGACGCAACGTTGCAGGGCGATCTTGCCCGGCTTCGGACCAAGGGCATTCCCGTGGACATCGTCTACGACCAGAGCAGGTAGACATGCATTTCTCCCGCACCGCGACACATTCCTCGCTTCCCCGCATTCCGATGACGCACACTTTCCGACGAGCCGTCGTCGCGGCCGTGCTCCTGGCACTCGGCCCGATGACGACGCGCGCCCAGGCTCCCTCGATCGTGCATGCGATCGACCGCGCGAACATGGACACCTCTTGCACGGCGTGTCAGGACTTCTACCGGTACGCCAACGGCGGCTGGCAGAGTCGCGCCACGATCCCCGCCGCCTACGCGGTCTGGGGCAGCTTCCAGCAGCTCAGCGACAGGAACGAAGCGGTGGTGCACGACATTCTGGAGAACGCGGCCAGGCGTGCGCCGACGGCCAAGGCAGGGAGCAACCTGTGGAAGGTCGGCACTTTCTACGGCGCCTGCATGGACTCGGCTCATGTCGAGGCGCTGGGTCGTTCGCCGCTGCAGCCCACGTTGAACGCGATTGCCGCGATCAACAGCAGCACGGACCTCGCGAATTCCCTTGGTGCGCTCGACGCGCGAGCGGGGCTCGCCCCCTTCGGGCTCGGAGCCGCCCAGGATCCCAAGAGCAGCAACGACGTGATCGCGCACGCGCTGCAAGGTGGACTCGGCATGCCGGAGCGCGACTACTATCTGCGCACGGACGACAAGTCGAAGGCGCTCCGCGACAAGTACGTTGAACACGTGATGCGCACCTTCGCGCTCATCGGCGAGAGCGACGCGCAGGCGAAGACGGACGCGGCGCGCGTGCTCGCGTTCGAGACCCGGTTGGCCGGCGCCAGCATGCCGCGGGTGGCGATGCGCGACCCCAACGCGACCTACCACAAGATGACGCTGGCCGAGTTCCAGGGCAGCGTGCCGCACCTCGACCTGTCACGCTTTCTCGGTCAGATCGGTGCGAAGAACGTCGCTGTTGTGAACGTGCGGCAGCCCGATTTCTTCCGGACCGTGGATACCCTCGTCGCCACGATGCCGCTCGAGGACTGGAAGGCCTATCTGCGTTGGCGCGCCGCATCCGGCGCATCGCCGGCGTTGAGCGCCGAGTTTGTGAAGGAGGCGTTCTCGTGGCAGCAGAATCTCAGCGGCGCCAAGGAGCTGCGCCCTCGGTGGAAGCGCTGCGCCAGCGCGACGAACGGCGTGCTCGGTGAGGCCGTGGGGCAGGAGTACGTGCAGCGCACCTTCACGCCGGCGGCCAAGGCACGCGCGCTCGCCATGGTCAACAACCTGCGCGACGTGCTGCGCGAGCGGATCGGTCAACTGCCGTGGATGTCGGACTCCACCAAGCGTCAGGCGATGGTCAAGCTCGATGCCTTTACCCGCAAGATTGGCTATCCCGACAAATGGCGGGACTATTCGGCGCTCGAGGTGAAGCGCGGTGCCTTCGCGGAAAACCTCCAGGCAGCCACGAGGTTCGGGAACGCGCGTGACTGGCGCAAGCTCGGCCAGCCGGTTGATCGCACCGAGTGGGCCATGACACCGCCGACGGTGAATGCGTATTACAGCCCGCTGCTCAACGAGATCGTGTTTCCCGCGGGCATCCTCCAATCGCCGTTCTACGATCCGAACGCTGACGACGCCGTGAACTATGGCGGCATGGGCGCCGTGATCGGGCACGAGATGACGCACGGGTTCGACGACCAGGGCAGACAGTTCGATGCATCGGGCAACCTTCGCGACTGGTGGACGGCGCAGGATGCCGCCGCGTACAAGGCCCGGGCGCAGCTCGTCTCCGATCAGTTCGACCGCTATACGATCATCGATTCAGCGACCCATGTGAACGGAAAGCTCACGCTCGGCGAGAACATCGCCGACCTCGGTGGGCTCACCATCGCGTACGCCGCCCTCCAGGAGTCCATGACGGGCAAGCCGCGGCCGGCGAACATCGACGGGTTCACCCCCGAGCAACGCTTCTTCCTGTCATGGGCCCAGGTCTGGCGCGAAGCCAGCCGTCCGGAGGCGATGCGCGCACAGGTGAACACCAACCCGCACGCGCCGGCTGAGTGGCGGGTGAATGGCCCGCTTTCCAACATGCCGGAGTTCGCGAAGGCGTTCTCCTGCAAGGAAGGCGACCTGATGGTCCGGGCGCAGGCCCAGAAGGCGCAGATCTGGTAGGGTTGTCACAAATATGATGTAATTGTGCGTGGGGTCACCATGACGCCGTGAGCGGGCCCATTTTCCTCGGAAAACGGGCCCGTTTGCTCGTGTGGAAAAGCCGTATCTCAGCAGGGAATGAGTCGTCTTTTGGATGAGCGGACTGGGCCGTATTAATGGCTCAGCGCGGTACGTCCTCCTCCTTCCCGCCGCCACATGCTGCCCCTGCTTCTCGTCGCCGCGCTGCTCGCTGGCCCGACCGATCCGCCGGCCAAGGCGACCGCGGTGGCGACGGCCGTCCGTGCGGCACATCCGCACATCGGGGGCGGACCCGTAGGCCTGGCCGACAGCATCGTGATCGAGAAGCGGGCCCATCGGCTCACGCTTTTCCACCTCGGTCGCCCCATGCGAAGCTATCTGATCGCGCTTGGCGGCAATCCAGTCGGAGACAAGCTGTCGGCCGGTGATCGCCGGACGCCGGAAGGCGTGTTCAGCATCGAAGGGAGAAATCCGAACAGCGGCTACCATCTGTCGCTGCGGATCTCGTATCCCGACGCGGCGCACCGCCAGCGCGCGGAGGCTCTCGGCGTCAATCCCGGTGGCAACATCATGATTCATGGCCTGCCGAACGGACGAGGCAGCGTCGGTGCCTATCATCGCACCGCTGACTGGACGAACGGCTGCGTGGCGCTCACCGACGAAGAGATCGAAGAGATCTGGAGCGCGGTTCCCATCGGCACGCCGGTGCACATCAAGCCCTAGCCGGGCGTGCACGTGGTCGCGAGGTAGATTCCGGCGACTTCTTCCCGCGTCGCATGGACCTCGCACCGACCTTTCTCGAGCGCTCTCGACACTACCTCTCGTTCGAATATCCGACGAAGATTCGCCGGTGTCTCGACGTGCTACCGGCTGACGCCGTCTGGCGGCGAACGGATGAGCAATCGAACAGCGTGGGCAACCTCCTCCTGCACCTCGCCGGCAACGTCGGGCAGTGGATCGTCAGCGGCGTCGGCGGTGCGCCGGACCACCGATACCGGAGCGCCGAGTTCGAGGCGCGTGAAGGCGCCGACGCCGCATCGCTCTTCGCTGGACTTCGGCGCACGCTCGACGAGGCGGATAACGTGATCGCGTCGCTCACGCCACAGCGGCTGCTCGAGCGCCGAACCATCCAGGGGCGCGAGGTCTCCGTGCTGGATGCGGTCTATCACGTCGTCGAGCACTTCGCGCTGCACACCGGCCAGATCATCCTGCTTGCCAAGCTGTACGCGCCTGACAGCATCCGGTTTTACGAGGATGCCGGAGGGCTCGCGATTCCGCGGTGGCGAGAGCAGGGGCACCCCGAGCGACCGACCTGAAACGCAGCACGGCGCCCGGCGAATGCCGGGCGCCGGGCGCATCAGCGTTTGGGTCCGCTAGTAGAGATAGACCCTGGTGCCGACCGGGACGTTGTCGAACAGCCACTCGATGTCCTCGTCGCGCAGCCTGATGCAGCCGTGCGTCACCGCCGCTCCGATCGAGTTCGCGTACGGGGTACCGTGCAGCTGATAGCCGTCGCCCAGCGCGAGCCGGAAATGGCCCAGCTCTCCCTGGATGCTGCGGTGCTTGGTGCCGGCGGGAGGGATGAAGATCGTGTTGTCGAACACGACATGTTCGTCGAGCACGAGCGGCACGAATTCCTTCTGCCCCGGCTCGATGATGCCCACTTCGTCGCCGCGTGTGGTGAGCCGCGTGCCGTCGCGCAGCCGCACGGTCTGGCCGCGCTGCAGCGTTCGCAGCTTGAGCTGATGCTCGAGCGCCACCTCGGCGTAGTGCCACTCCGGCGGAGTCCAGATCGGATCCTGGTCCTTGGAGAGCACCTTGCGCACGCCACGCGGTGTTTCGAAGCGCCACGAGCGCCCACCGTAGCTGAGCGTGGCGTTCATCGCGGTGGCGACGGGCGCGGTGTGCAGCGTGTCGTCGCGGTCGATGACGAACAGTTGGTGCGCGAAGATGTCCACCACGATGCGATACCCGGCGGCACGGTCGGCCGCACTCCGCGCCGACTCGAACGCGAGGCTGTCCTTTCGCGAGCTGAAGACGTGGCGAGCCGAGGACGCAAGGCTTGGCGATTCGGCAACGACATCGCCGTCCGATTCGGTGCGCGTCATGACGCTGTCGTCGCTGCGGCGCGCGATTTTCTTGAGCAGGGCGACGAGCCATCCACCGCGGCTGCCGGCAGAGGAATCGTTCTGCGAGACGGCGAGGCTGTCGGACGTCGGCGTGGCGCGTTGCGCGAGCGCGGGTGCAGTGGAGAGCACGAGCGCAGCCAGGCTCAGCCGGACAGGTGTAGGAAAGAGACGCGTCATGGTCTGAAACTACACTGCGGAGGACGTGAAAGTTCACGTCCTCCGCAGCATGTGTTCCGGAAGGAACGACTAGTAGATCTTGATTCCGCCGTACACCGGGAAGACATGCGTGTTCTTGCGATCTGAAAGGATCGTGTAGTACTTGCCTTCCGCGTAGAGGTGCAGACTACCGACGCTGAAGTCGACGCCCGGCCCGAAGTCATAATACGCCTTGCCCTTGTTGTTCCAGAGCGGCTCCTTCGTCGAGCCGAGGAACGCCGTGTACCTCGGATCTACATCCGAGAACTTCGCGTAGCCACCACCGCCGAAGACGTATAGCACGGGGTTGAGCTTGCTCGTCCGGTCGAGCGGCATGCGGAGGATGACGTCGCCGCCAACCGACCACAGCTTGGCATCCTTGCAAGTCGGGCAATCCTTATCTCGCGCGGGGAGTTGCCCATACGTGGCGTCAGCGCGGATCCCGAGTGGGCTGTTCATCGGAAAGAAGCCCACCTGACCCTGAACGCCGTATCCGTCCTTCACGAGCGCACGGATGTTGTTCATCGGGATCGTCGCGCCTGCGCCGAGCCCGAAGAACAGGCCAGGAAGCCGCTGAAGCGGCGGGTACACCATGCGGGTCACCGTGTCATAGCGCATGACCGTGGGACCGGTGAGCGTATCGACGCGGCGAACCGTCACCGTGTCAACGCGCGTGACGATGACCGTGTCGGCCTTCATCGGGGCCGGCACATCCTTGCGTACCGGGATCCGCTGGGCCGGACGCGCGCGTCTGACCGGCTTCTTCGTGGTGGCCTGCGCATTCGCCTCGAAGGCGCTGCCGAGGGTAATGGCGGCTGCGAGGCCGAGTGCGTACAACGCTGAGTTCCGAGTCTTCATCCTTGTCCTCCGTCGCCGTCGCCCTGTTGTCTAGTTCCCCGCGGGCGAGGTTGCGGGTGCGACGAGAGTCGTCGCATTCTACCGGGCGCGGGGATTGGCACACCCCGTGCCGCGGAAGGTGAATATAGCGCGAATTGCTACAGATACCACCGGCAGATGCAAATTGGTCGTCGCCGGTGTCGAAGCTGTCCCGCCGCCCTCTGCAAGACGATCGCCACGCGATCGATATGTGGCGGGAAACGTCGGGGCGATTCATGATCGTTTGCGCCATGCGGGCGATGCTGCCGCCGCCAACGCATCCCCACTGAAACCCTGCCACTCGCCATGTCGTCACCACGACCTTCGCGCAGTGTCGGAGCGGTGCGCGGTGAAGCCGCGCTGCGCGACGACATGTCGCCGCGGCGGCGCGGCGATCGAGTGCATCGCGGAATGTGCGCACTCCGGGACGTGAATGCGAGTCCCTCCCCTCGCTCGGCGCTGGGTATGTGAGACGCGTCGGCGACTAAACATCTGACACGATGACCCGCGCCGTCGAAAACTGTGATGCGCATCACGGTATTGTCCGGCGCACGTCGGACGATCGATCGGCGCCGCGGCGGCGCGCGACCACATGCGGGCGACGCGCGGGCGCGGCGCGGCGCGTCGACGATCAGGCGCCACTGTGACGCCGCCGTACGGCGATGGGTGTCGCACTCACGGGACCCGACGCGTGCATTTGACACGGTCCCTGGGCGATCGTATCGTTGCGCCCGCTCCAACCAGAGGACCCCTCCCGCCGGTCGCACGGCTTCCGCGCCGCTGCGACTGAAGCGTGGTCACGCTGCCCCATAGTTCCGGCGCGCACATCCGTGCTCGCCGCCTTGCAGCGGCCACGACGTGGACGTCGTGGCTCGACTTCGCCACCCACGCTCGACTGGAGGAGGTATGCGACAGCAGTTCCGCAAGACAGTGGTGCATCTCACGCATCTCGCGCTTCTCGCTGTGCTGCCGGCTGCGGCCGCGGCGCAGGAAGCCGCGACGATCAGTGGACACGTCACCGGCGAAGGGGGCGCGCCGCTGGCCGCGGTGACCGTCGCCATCGGCGAGCTCGGGGTCGGCACGCAGACCCGCGACGACGGCCGCTACGCGCTGATCGTGCCGGGCGCGCGCGTGGCGCGCCAGTCCGTGGCGCTCGTGGCGCGCCGCGTGGGCTACAAGCCGCGCACGGTCCGCGTCACGCTCGCGCCCGGCGCCATCACCCAGGACTTCGCGCTCGAGACGAACCCGCTGCAGCTCGGTGAAGTCGTGATCACGGGCGCCGGCACCGCCACCGAAGTGGAGAAGCTCGGCAGCGTGCGCAACGCCGTCGCGGCCGATCTCATCGTTCGCGCCAACGAGAGCAACGTCGTGCAGGCGCTCGCGGCGAAGGCGCCGGGCGTGGATGTCACGTCGTCGTCTGGAGATCCGGGCGCGTCCTCGAGCATCAAGATTCGGGGACTACGCACCATCCAGGGCTCGTCGGAACCGCTGTTCGTGGTTGACGGCGTACCGATCCAGAATACGAGCTTCTCGACGACGAACTTCAATCCGGTCGATGCCGGTTTGCCCGGGCAGGCGGGGCAGGACGTCGGCGGCGAGATCGAAGGCACCTCGCAGCCGAATCGCATGGCGGACCTGAATCCGGACGACATCGAATCGGTCGAGATCCTGAAGGGTGCCGCCGCAGGCGCCATCTACGGATCCCGCGCGGCGAACGGCGTCATCCTCATCACCACGAAGCGCGGACGGGCGGGCGCGACCAAATACTCACTCCGTTCCTCGGTCACGAACGACGAGATCACCCGCCTTTATCCACTGCAGCGTCGATACTCCGCCGGCACCGGGAACACCAAGTCCGCCGCCTGCGCCAGCACGGGCGCGCTCGCGCCCGGCAGCTGCAATCGCTCGTGGGGTCCGCTCATCACCGGGCAAACGTTCGACCATGCGTCCGAAGCGT
>JBBQDE010000018.1:0-15573 GCA_038319425.1 Gemmatimonadales bacterium | reverse complement strand
CGGCGTGCGACGCGCGTTCCGCAGCGCGCTGCAGCGCACGCGCGAATGGCAGCTTGCCGACGTCGCGATCCCCCCGCTCGGCCTGGGGGCGGGCAATCTGGAGATCGAGGAGAGCGCCGAGCTGATGGCCGACGAGCTGCGCATGCACCGGCGGACGTCGGAGTTTCCGCGACGCGTCACCTTCGTGGCAGAGACGCCGGACGAGGCGAGCGCGCTCGAGCACGCAGTGGCGCGGAGCGCCGCCTGATGCGGCGTCCGGGCAAGCGCGCGTCGATCGCCATCGGCATCGTGCTCCTGTGGCTGGCGGGGCTGGGCGTACTCGTGCGGCGCGAGCTGTTCCGCCCGCACACCGAGCAGCTGGTGGAGGCGGGGCTCCGCGTCACGCCGAGCGCCACCTTCTACGCGGTGCTCCAGCGCGGCCAGCAGATCGGCTTCGCGTCGTCCACGGTGGACACCGTCGCCGGCGGGATCACGCAGGAGGACTATCTCGTCGCCGACCTGCCGATCGCGGGCAAGCTGCATCGTGCCAGCGCACGCACGTCGGTGCATCTCACGCGCGCGCTCCGGCTTCGATCGTTCACGCTGGCCGTGGATGCCGATCTCATGCCGATCAACGCGTCCGGGACGGTGGTGGGCGACTCGCTGCTCCTGCTCACCGTGAAAGGGGTGGCCGGCCAGCCGACGGACACCCAGCGCGTGAGGCTCACCGGTCCGGTGCTGCTGCCGACATTGCTGCCCATCGCCGTGGCGCTGGGCCAGCGTCCGCGGAGTGGAGCCACGTACACGCTGCCCGTGTTCGATCCGGCGTCCATGGCCCCGCGCGACGTGCAGGTCTCCGTGATGGCCGAGAGCGTCTTCGTGCTGCCGGACAGCAGCGTGTTCGACCGCGCGACGAAGCGGTGGCTCGGCGCGCGACCCGACACCGTGCGCGCATGGAAGCTGAGCACTCCTGCCACCGGCACGACCGGCGGAACGTCGGGCTTCAGTGGCTGGGTCGACGAGCAGGGGCGCGTCGTGCTGGTGAATCAGCTTCTCGGTCTCACGCTCGAACGCCGCCCGTACGAGGTGGCGTTCGAGAACTGGAAGGCCGACGCCTTGGCGCGCGGAACGCACGTCACGGCGGACCAGGACATCTACGAGACGACGGCGATCAGTGCGAACAAGGCGCTGCGCAAGAACCTGGGCGAGCTGCGGGTGCGATTGACCGGCGTGGACCTGGACGGGTACGACGTGAAGGGGTACCGGCAGCGCCTGCGCGGCGACACGCTGACGATCACACGCGAAAGCGCCGAGTCGATGCGGGCGGCGTACGCATTGCCGGGCGGGGCGCGATCGACGATCGCCAACGTGTTCCTGGATGCGGAGCCGCTCCTCGAGTCGAACAGTCCCGAGATCCGGGCCCTCGCGATCCGACTGCGTGGACGCGACACCGACCCCGGCGTGGTGGCGGAGCGGATCAACCGGTGGGTCTACGATTCATTGCGCAAGGAGATCACGGTCGGGGTGCCGAGTGCCCTCGCCACACTGCGGAGCCGGGTGGGGGACTGTAACGAGCACACCCAGCTCTACGTGGCCCTGGCCCGCGCGGCGGGCATTCCGGCACGCGTGGAGGCGGGTCTCGCGTACCTGGACGGCAAATTTTACTACCACGCGTGGCCGGCAGTCTGGTTAGAGCGGTGGGTGGCGGTGGATCCGACCTTCGGACAGTTCCCCGCCGACGCATCCCATCTGCGCTTCACCGTCGGGGGACTCGGCCGCCAGGCCGAGCTGCTCCGCCTGATGGGGGCGCTGCACATCGACGTCATCTCCGCTCACTAGGCGCCCGCGCGCCCCTGCCCTCCTCGCATGATCAGCCTGCGCCGGCTCACCAAGCAGTACGGCGGCTTCACCGCCGTCGACGCGATCGACCTGGAAGTGCCTGCCGGCGAGTTGTTCGGCTTTCTCGGCCCCAACGGCGCGGGCAAGACGACCACCCTCCGCATGATCGCCGGCATCCTGCGTCCGACCAGCGGGGAGATCTCGATTGCCGGCGTGAACCTCGCGACCGACCCGATCGGGGCGAAGATGAAGTTGGGCTTCATCCCCGATCGCCCCTTCATATATGAGAAGCTGACTGGGGCGGAGTTCCTGCGCTTCGTGGCGGGGCTGTACGACCAGGAAGGGCCGGAAGTTGAGCATCGCGGGCGCGAGCTGCTCGCCCTGTTCGACCTCGAAGAGTGGCAGGATGAGCTGGTAGAGAGCTACAGCCACGGCATGCGGCAGAAGCTCATCATCTCCAGTGCGTTCGTACATCGGCCGCAGGTGATCGTCGTGGACGAGCCGATGGTGGGGCTGGACCCCAAGGCCGCCCGCATCCTGAAGGACCTGTTTCGCGAGTATACGCGGCGCGGGCACACGATCATGATGAGCACGCACACGCTCGAAGTGGCCGAGACGTTGTGCGACCGCGTCGCCATCATCGCCAAGGGAACGATCCGGGCATGCGGCACGATGGACGAGCTGCGACGCAGCGCGGATGCCGGTACCCAGGGGCTGGAGCAGATCTTCCTGCGGCTCACGGGCGAGAACGCCGCGCGCGAGCTCGTCGAGGTGCTGGATGCCTGAGGCGACGCCGGCGGGCACGCGTCCCGATCCGTCGCTGCTGCTCCTGCTGCGTCCCAAGTGGCTCACCGCGCGCGCGCGCGCGGTGGCGAACGAGCGGGGGCGTGGCGCGCGGTTCGGCCTCCTCGCCGCGATGGGGCTGTTGTTCTGGGCCTTCATCTATACGGTGCTGTACAAGCTGCTCGTGTACTTCCGCAGCGTGCCGGATCTCGGCCCGTTCCTGGCGGGCAAGCTGCTCGGCATCATCCTGGTGGGATTCTTCTCGATCCTGCTGCTGTCCAACATCATCACGGCCCTGTCGAGCTTCTTCCTGGCGCGCGATCTGGACCTGCTCGTGGCGGGGCCGGTGGACTGGCTCAAGCTGTACGGCGCGAAGCTGCTCGAGACCGGGGTGAACTCGAGCTGGATGGTCGTGCTGATGGCCATCCCCATGTTCGCCGCGTTCGGCGTGGCGTATCACGGCGGCCCACTCTTTCCGCTCATCGTGATCGCGGTGTTCGTGCCATTCCTGACCGTGCCCGCAGTGATCGGGAGCGCGATCACGCTCGTGCTGGTCAACGTGTTCCCGGCGCGCCGCACGCGCGACATTCTGAGCGTCATCGCCGTGATCGCGGCTGGCGGCATCGTCCTGCTGTTCCGCATCATCCGGCCGGAGCGGCTGGCGCGCCCGGAGGGATTCCGGTCGCTCACGGATTTCGTCGCGATCCTGCGGACGCCAACCTCGCCCTTCCTGCCGAGCGAGTGGGTGCAGCGCGCAGTACTGGGCTGGCTGAACTACCGGCCGGACTGGGTGTCGATGTACCTGCTGTGGAGCACGGCCGCGGCCGCGTTCGTCGTCGGCGCGCTGCTTCACCGGCAGCTCTACAGCATCGGATTCAGCAAGGCGCAGGAGAGCGCGCAGCGGTTCGTGCGCGCGGGCGCCATGCGCAAGATCGGGAACCGCATCCTCTCGCCGCTCGGCATTCTCAAGCGCGAGCTGGTGCTGAAGGAGCTCCGCCTGTTCTTCCGCGACACCACGCAGTGGTCGCAGCTCATCCTGCTCGCCGTGCTGGTGGTCGTGTACGTGTTCAACATCAAGTACCTGCCGCTCCGGGGCGAAGGGATCACCTTCTTCCTCGTCAACGTGATCCCGTTCCTGAATCTCGTGCTCGCCGGCTTCGTGCTTGCATCCATCGCGGCGCGCTTCATCTTCCCGAGCGTGAGCCTCGAGGGGCGCACGCTCTGGCTGCTGCGCTCGAGCCCCATGCCCGTGCGCGATCTGTTGTGGGCGAAGTTCTGGGTGGGGACGACGCCGTTGCTGCTGCTGGCGCTCGGCATCGTCGGCGTCACGAATGCGATGCTCCAGGTGAGTGACTTCATGTTCGCCGTCTCCGTCATGACCATCACCATGATGACGTTCGCACTGTGCGGCATGGCGCTGGGTTTCGGCACGCTCTTCCCGCAGTTCGAGACGGAGAACGCCGCGCAGATCCCGACATCGTTCGGCGGGCTGGTGTTCATGATCGCGTCTGTCGGCCTCATCGCCGGCGTGATCATCCTCGAGGCGCGCCCGGTGTACAGCTACCTGTCGTCGCGCTTCTACGGCACGCCCACCTATCCGGGCGAGATGGTCTTCGGCTTCGGCCTGGCCATGCTGCTCTGCGTGGCGGCGACGCTCATCCCCATCGGCATCGCCAAGCGTCGGTTGGAGGCGGTGGAGCGGTGACACGCGCCCGGCGCGTCGCGGGAATGGCTGGCCTGCTCGCCCTGGCCAGCTGCTCCGGCAATGGGCCGGATGATTCGAACATCGCGCGCGGACGCGGCCTGACGGCCGCATCGCTCTCCCCGGCGACCGAAGCTGGTGTGGTGGACGCCGCCGTGCGCGCGTCGTTCGAGGTGGAGCCCGGGCTCGTGCTGCGCGCGCACCCTCGCCGGTTGCCGCGCACCGCCGGATACGAGGGCGGGGATGCCACGCCCTCCGCGCTGATCGGGGCATTGCGCGCGCGCGGCACGGTGCGCGGCACATGTGAACCCAAGCACGAAGCCCCGCGTGACACGCCGCGCTGCTCCGGTCCCGAGACCGGCTACGTGATCCGCGTCTCGGTGCCCTTCCAGGCGGCGGGCGATACGATCCAGGTCAACTTCGCGGCCGAAGCGTTCGGAGCGGCGACTGGTGCAAGGCCGCAGGCGCTGCGTTTCGAGAAGATCTATCAGCTCGTCGGCCGGGGCGTCGCCTGGCGCGTCGTCCGCGAGGCGCGCGTTCACGACTGATTAGGCTGCGTGGTGAACGGCGCCGGCCGGCTCGCTACGCCGCCAGCTGCCGACCGCACGACGCACAGAACGTCGCGCCAGGCTCCGTGACGGCCGCGCCGCAACTGCCGCACGCGCCCGCGAGGAAGAGTCCGCAGTTTGAGCAGTAGGCGGCGTCGGGCTCCGGACGCGGACCGCATCGCACGCAGCTCTGCAGGCGCGACCGGTACGCGAGCACCGCGGCCTCGGCGGCATCCGCCGGCGCAGCCGCCGTACTCGCGCGCAGCGCCTGGAGGGCACGCTCCGTATATCGGGTGCGCAGCTCGTCGTAGTCGGAATCAGACAGCTTGCCCGTGACGCGATCGAACTCGATCTCCCGGAGCGCCTCGACCGCCTCGTGCTCCTCGGCATCCGATTTCCCGCGCCCCGCCGGGACGATTCGGCGCAACGGCGGCATCGTGCCGCCGAATAGCGGAAAGAGCACGTAGGCGAGCGCGCCGACGGCGAGGATGGTGCCGACGATGAGCGCGAGCATCAGTCGTCGCGCCGGATCGCGGCGTTCAACTTCGCGAGCTCGTCGGCGGTCGGCTTCGCTCCCGCCACAACGGGGCGCGACTGGGCCGCCACGATCGCGGTGCGCCGCTGCATACCGCGCAACACGACGATCAGCGCCGCCGCGCCGCCCCCCAGCGCAGCGAACGGCACGAGGTAGCCGGCCCAATTGAATCCTTCACGCTTGGGCGACATCAGCGCGCGCTCTCCGTACGTGCCGACGAACGCATCGAGGATCTCCTGCGCCGAATATCCCCCGTCCACGAGGGAGATGACGTCGCGATGCATCGCCGGCGACACCTGGCAGGAAAAATCGGTCGTGCGACAGGTGTACACGTCCAGCGTGCAGCCGCACTGGCATCGGATGTCGTGCTCCAGGGCATCCCGCGAGTCGCTCGACATCGAGGCGGTGGCACCGGGCTTCGGCGGTCGGCGCACCGTCTTCGCCGCCTCCTGATCCATGTCGAACAGATTGGACGTGGTGCCCTGCACGGGCGCTGCACCGCTGTCGCGTCGCACGCCGTCCTGCGCGAACCGCGACGGCACGGCCGCCATCGTCGCGACGCCCAGCGTGGCGCGCGACAGGAACTCGCGGCGGCGCATCACCCCGCCCCCGCCAGTTCGGCCCGGGGCGATGGATCGAGCGTAGCCACGTAGCCGCCCGACCGCCGACGCGCCGCCTGCGGCCACATCACGATCAGCCCGCCCACCGCCATCACCATCCCGCCGATCCAGACCCATACGACCAGCGGGTTGAAGCTGATGCGCAGCTCCGCCGTCTCATCGCGCACACCGGCGAGCACGATGTAGAGATCCATCGCCGCGGAGGTACGGATGCCGACTTCGGTGCTGGGCTCGAATTGCGGCTGCTTGTTGCTGTCAAAGTGCTGCCGCTTCTCGCTCGTCACGATCCCCTGCCGCACCCCGTCGCGCCACACCTCGAGCCCGACGGCGGTGACGAACCGGTTGAGCGTCTCCGACGTGGAGACACCCTGGCTGACGAACGTCCAGCGATGGCCCAGCGGATCGACGAGCTCCTTCGTTTCCCCGGCCTTGAGCTGGACGTCGTGATCCTTCTTGAACGCGAGCCCGGCAAACGCGCAGAACAGGATGACGATCCCGGCGTGCACGATGTAGCCGCCGTAGCGGCGGCGGTTGTGCGCCACGAGCCGCAGCGCGGCGACCGGAATCGGCTCGTCGTGCATCGAATGCCGGGCGCCGATGCCCTTGTAGAACTCCTGTCCGATCGTGCCGGCGACGAAGCCGGCGAGCGTGTACGCGATGAGCGCGTGGAAGTTGCGCATGCCGAGCGCGACCAGCATCACGCCGACGGCGAGGCCGAACAGCACCGGGAAGCGGAACTGTCGCCGGAGATTCGACGTCGATGCCTTGCGCCAGGCGATGAGCGGCCCGACGCCGGTGAGCGCGAGGAGCAGCAGGCCAAGCGGAATGTTCACCGTGTTGAAGAAGGGCGGACCCACCGTGATCTTCGAGCCGCGCACCCACTCGCTGAGCACGGGGAAGAGCGTCCCCCACAGGACGGAGAACGCGATGCCGACCAGTACGAGGTTGTTGTAGAGAAACGCCGCCTCGCGGCTCACCATGCTCTCGAGCTCCGCCGTCGCTTCCAGATCCTTCAGGCGGGTGGCGACGAAGTAGATCGTGACGCCCGTCGCCGAGAAGAAGAAGGTGGCGAACCAGGCCCCCACCGGCGACTGCGCGAACGAGTGCACGCTCTCGATGATGCCGCTGCGCGTGAGAAACGTGCCGAAGATCGCGAGCAGGAAAGTGGTGACGACGAGCACCACGTTCCACTTCCGCAGCATCCCCCGCTTCTCCTGGATCATGATGGAGTGCAGGAATGCCGTGCCCGTGAGCCAGGGGAGAAAGCTCGCATTCTCCACCGGGTCCCACGCCCAGTAGCCGCTCCACCCGAGCTCGACGTACGCCCACCACATGCCGAGCGTGATGCCGACGGTGAGGAAGAACCACGACACGAGCGACCAGCGGCGCACGATGCTCAGCCATTCGGCGTCCAGCTTGCGCGAGATGAGCGCGGCGATGGCGAACGCGAACGGGATGGCCGTCGCCACGTAGCCCAGGTAGAGATTCGGCGGATGGATCGCCATCCCGGGATTCTGGAGCTGCGGGTTCATCCCGCGCCCGTCGGCCGGCACGAACGAGAGGCGGTCGTACGGGTTGGCCTTGAAGCACGTGGTCGCGATGAAGAACACGAGGATGGCCGCAAGGGTCCCGCAGGCCCACGGCGCCAGCTCTGGTGCGCTGCGCCTGGCCGACCGGATCGCGATCGCGCTGTACAGCGCCAGAATGAGCGACCAGAAGAGCATCGACCCCGCCTGCCCGCCCCAGAAGGCGGCGAACACGTACACCTTCGGCATGTTCGCGCTCGTGTTCGACGCGACGTAGCGAAGCGAGAAGTCGTGCGTGAGGAGCGCGGTCCAGAGCCCGATCGACGCCAGCACGATCATCGCCGTCGTGGAGTAGAGGCCGCGCCGTCCGCTGGCCACGAGATCGTCCCGCCCCATCGTTCCGCCGGCGAACGACGTGACGGCCGACCAGCACGCCATGAGAAGGGCGACCCAGAGCGACAGCTCACCGACGAGGATCACGCGCGCGCTCCCGACTTGTAGCCCGGCGTCTGCTTGTACTTCTCGCCGCCGGGCGCGCTCTCGTAGCGCGAGGCGCATTTGGCCAGCAGCGTCGTGGCCCGGAAGGTCCCATCCTCGCCCATGCGCCCTTCCACGACCACATCGACGCCATCCGTGAAGGTGTCGGGTGCGATGCCGCGATACACGACGGGGAACACCTTGGCGCCGTCCGTCACCCGGAAGGCGTACTCGCGGCCACCCGGCACGCGTTGGATGGAGCCCGGCACCACACGCGCACCGATCTTCACGCCGGTGTTCCGGAACGTCGGATCGGCGTCGAGCTTCGTGGACAGCTCGGTCGGCGTGAGATAGTACATGCCGGTGTCCTGAATGGACGTCGCCATGAGGTAGCCCGCGGTGCCCAGGACGAGGGCGCCACCGATCAGGAATTTCGTGCGCGCGGATGCCATGACGAACCCGGGAAGGAAGGTGCTGAGAATATAGCGCGTGCTGTCCCCGTACCCAGATCGGCGTTTGCCTGACGCCGGCGACAGCGCCGCGTCAGCGCGCCGTCTTGCTGAGCAGGAGCGTCATCGTCCCCGCGCCCGCGGCGTCCCATGCCAGATCGCGGGCACTGAAGTCCCCCTTCACGTTCCGGTCGCGGAGCTCCTTGCCCACTCCCACCGCCGCCGTCGTGGCCGACGCGCCGGCCAGCGCCACACCGTGCGACACGCCCGTGGCGCGAAGCGATCCGTAGGCGAGGCTCTGCACAAACGCCGACACGAGGAAGTGCTGCGCCTTGTCCTGCCCGAACCACGAATCGACGGGATGGGCCTTTGGGGCTCCGTGCAGCGAGAACACCAGCAGGAAGCCGCGCATCAGGCCACGCCGCGCCGCACGTCCGAACCCAGCCGGGCGCCGAGGAGCGCCAGCGCGCGATCGAGCAGGTCGCGGTTGCCGGGGGCGTGGATCCAGCTGCTCGCGCCGCTGGGGTGCGGGAGCGGGATGGCAATTGACCGCCCCCCCTCGTGCACGACCTCGTGCTCGGCACCGATGAGCTCCGCCAGCGGACGCGGTCCGAGAAAACGGTCGATCGCCAATCGCCCGACCGGCACGATCACGGCCGGCCGGATGATCCGTAGCTCTTCCTCCAGCCAGTCGCCGCATCGCACCCGCTCGGCCGGCGCCGGCACGCGGTCGCCGCGCCCCGACGGATGCGCACCGGGATAGCAACGCGTGATGGCAGAGATGTACAGCCACTCCCGCGCCGTGGCCTCGTCCATCCCCACCGTCGCGAGCCACTTGAACAGGGTGCGGCCGGCGCGGCCGGCGAACGGCGGGCCGCCGCCGATCTCGGACTGGCCGGGCGCCTGGCCGATGAGCATCGCCCTGGGCGCTCGCGCGCGCGAGACGATTGGCACGATTCCCGGCGCGGTCGCGCAGCGGCGGCAGGCGCCGAGTCGCGCGCAGTGATCGTCGAGCGCCTCGGCGAGGAGCGTAGGAGCGAGTGGAATTGCGTGCGCGCGCATCCTCATATCTACCCGGTCGCCGGCACCGGGTGCCAGCGGTTCCTACTCGGCCGTGCGGACCCGCGTTCGTCGCTCGGGGAAATGGCGGTCGAGAAAGCGGATGAGCGCGCGCTCCTCGGCCGAATGCGCATACTCGTCCGTTGCCTGCCGGTAGGTCGCCGACAGGCTGATCGTCTCCCCCTCGTCCAGATAGCGCGCCACCACGATCGGATGGACGTACGACTTCCGGCAGATGGTCGGCGTGTTGCCCAGGTCCGACGCCACGAGACGCATCGTCGTCGCGACATTGCGCCTGCTCTCCGTGGGGGTGCTGCCCGGTCCGAGCTCGGCCAGCACCGTGGCGGCACGCAGCGTGCCGCCCCACGTGCGGAAGTCCTTCGCGCTGTAGGGCACGCCGAGCGTGTCGTGCAGATACTCGTTCACGTCGCGCGCGGTCAGGTTGCGCCACCGCGACCCGTCGCGGTAGCGGAACAGGCGGGCGCCCGGACTGGCAAGGTGGCGCTTCACGAGGCGCGCGAGCTCGCGGTTCGTCACCACCTGCCGCTGGCGGATCGACTTCTTGCCGACGTAGGTGAACACCGCCTGCCCCTTCACGAGCTCCACGTGGCGCTTGCCCAGCGTGGTCACGCCGAACGTCTTGTTCTCTTCCGCGTACTTCTCGCCGCCCACGCGGAAGAAGCTCTCGCTGATGAGCCGCACCACGGCCGCCGCCACGGCGCGCCGCGACGGGGTTCGGGCCGCGGCATGGGCGCGAACGCGGGCACGGATGGACGGCAGATCCCTCGCCAGCTCGCGGACGCGATAGTACTTGCGCAGCTGCCCGCGTTCCACCGCGCGCGCATGATAGCGGTACTGCTTCCGCTGCTTCACGTCCAGCCCCCACGCCTGGATTTCGGCGCCGGCGCTCGCGGCGATGTGGACGTCACTCCATCCGGGCGGGATGACGAGCTTGCGGATGCGCTCGAGCGTGCGCGCGTCCTTCACCACCCGCCCGTCGGCGCGCTGGTAGCGGAACTTGGACTTCGACCCTGCGCGACTGATCCATTCGGCCATAGGCAGGCGGGGTCGAGGCAAATTGTGGTCCGTCCATGTAGATTCACTCTCGCGGAACGACCCTGGACCGACGCCCATCCATGGCTTACGAGCTTCTCACCTTCGACGTCGCCGACCGGATCGCCACGATCACGCTCAACCGCCCCGACAAGCTGAACGCCCTCAACGACGCGCTGATGGACGAGCTGCGGACGGCGATCGCCGAGGCACGCCGGCGAGCCGACGTCGGCGCGGTGCTGCTCACCGGCGCGGGGCGCGCGTTCGTCGCCGGTGCGGACATCACGGAACTGGTGGACCAGACGGCCATCGAGGGGAAGGCGCGCGCACAGCGCGGCCAGCGGGTGTTCCGCCGGTTCGAGACGTCACCCAAGCCGACGCTCGCCGCGGTGAACGGCTTCGCGCTCGGCGGCGGGTGCGAGCTCGCGATGGCGTGTCACATGCGCCTCGCGTCCGAGAGCGCGAAGTTCGGCCAGCCCGAAGTGAAGCTCGGCATCGTGCCAGGGTATGGCGGCTCGCAGCGGCTGCCGCGCCTCGTCGGCAAGGGGCGCGCGCTCCAGCTGCTGCTTACGGGCGAGGTGATCGACGCCGCCGAGGCATATCGCATCGGCCTCGTGAACCGCGTCGTGCCGGCGGCAGAGCTGCTCGCGGCCGCGCGCGAGCTGCTCACGACGATTCTCGGCCAGGGCCAACTGGCGGTGGCGCACTGCATCGAGGCCGTGGAGCGCGGTCTGGACATGGGGCTCGAGGACGGGATCGCACTCGAGGCGTCGTATTTCGGCCTGCTGTCGGCCACGTCGGACAAGCACGAGGGAATGCGCGCCTTCCTCGAGAAGCGGCCAGCGAAGTTCATCGGCAAGTGACCAGCGCCGACGCGCGCGTGGTGCTGCGGACGCTGGCGCTGCGCGATTTTCGCAACCTGGCGCGGCTCGATCTCGCCTTTCCCGCCGCCGGGGTCGCGATCGTGGGCGAGAACGGCCAGGGAAAGTCGAACCTGCTCGAGGCGATCTACTACCTCCACTTGCTCCGCTCCGTTCGCGGCGCGCGCGACGTGGACGTCGTCCGCTTCGGCGCACCGGCGTTTCACATCGCGGCACGAACGGATGGCGGCGCGAACCACGAGCTGTCGGCCGGGTTCGAGCGTTCGGGACGCCGCAAGCGGGTGAAGCTCGACGGCGCCGAGCCGCAGCGGTTGAGCGACGCACTCGGCGCGCTGCCGTGTGTGCTCTTCTCTCCGGCCGACGTGGATCTCGTGGCTGGTGCGCCTAGCGCGCGGCGACGGTATCTCGACATTCTGCTCGCGCTGTCGTCGCGGCCGTATCTCGCGGCCCTCCAGCGCTATCGGCACGCCCTCGCGCAGCGGAACGCTGCCCTGCGCGACGCGCTGCGCGGCGCGGGTCCGAAGGGCGAGCAGCGGGTCGCCGTGTGGGAGGCGCCACTCGCCGAGCATGGTGCAGTGCTGTGGCGCGAGCGAGTGACCTGGACGTTGGAGGCCTCGCCACGGTTCGCGGCGATGTGCGCCGCGATCGGCGAGCAGTCGCCCGTGGGGATGCGGTATGCGACCACGCTCGAGCCGAGCTCGTGGGACACGGCCGACGTCGCGCTGACGATCGCGCGCGCGCTGGAGGAGAAGCGCGGACTCGACATCAGGCGCGGGCTCACGCACGCCGGTCCGCACCGGGACGACCTGACGCTCACGCTCGATGGGCGGGAACTGCGGGCCTTCGGGTCGGCGGGGCAGCAGCGCACGGCGGCGATCGCGTTGCGGCTGCTCGAGGGAGAGACGCTGCGCGAGCGGCTGGGCGCGGCACCGCTGCTGCTGCTCGACGATCCGTTCGCCGAGCTGGACGTGCGACGGTCGGCACGGATCCTCGAGCTGCTGGCCGAGCAGGGGATGGGTCAGACGCTGCTGACCGTGCCGCGGGAGACGGACATTCCACCCGCGCTGACGCAGCTCGTGCGGTGGAGCATCGCCGACGGTGTGGTGGGGATGGACGATGCCGCGCGGCGCGGCGCGGCATGAGCGCGGCGCGCAAGAAGCCGTCGTCGATCGCCGACGTGCTGGCGGGCGTGCTCAGGGACACGGGCATCGCGGCGCGCGTGGAGCAGGCGGGAATTCTTCCCGAGTGGAGCGCGCTGGTAGGTGAGCAGATTGCAGCGGTGACCGAGCCAATGTCCATCACCGCCGATGGCACGCTGTTCGTGAACGTGACCACGAACGCGTGGATGAACGAGCTCTCATTGATGGAGCCCGAGCTGCTGCGCGCGCTGAACGCGAAGGACGGACGGGTCCCGGTGATGCGCCTGCGCTGGCTGCTGAAACGCCGGTAAAAAAAGCAATACGGGGGCCCCGATCATCGAGACCCCCGTGGCATTGCAGCGCGCGATGCTTCTACTTGCCGGTGTTCGTGTATGAGACGCAGTCGCCTTGGTTCTTGAAGCTGCTGCCATCGGCGCGACGGACGGTCTTCCAGCCGTCGTCCTTGCAGACATCCTTGTTGGTCGCGACGCGGTAAGGTTCGAAGTCGTAGGTGATGGACGAGCTCGACGTGTCGAGGTGAAGCGCATCAGCTGAGGCGGTCAGCGCCTCGCCACCGCTCCCCTGATTCAGGCCGAAGCCGCCAAGGATGACGGCGTTGGGGTTGTTCGACACGATCTCGCGCCAGGTCACGTAGCAGGCGCGTGCGCACACTCCGGGGATCGCTCGCGTGGACCACCAGATCGCCTTGCCACCGTTGTACGCGTCCCAACCTTGCCACCGCCCGGAGGCGACGGAACCCTGATCGGGGTTGTAGACGGGCTCGAAGACCAGAGTCGAATATCCACCGCTGGCCGCACCGTTGTAGTCGATCTCAATGTTGATCGACGTCACCTGTTGCGCGGTGCCGATGCTCCGATACGTCGAGTAGCTCATCGAGCGAATGTCGGTGAGCTTCGTCCCGCTGTGATCGTAGTTGTAGAGTTGGACCTTGTCGGCGGGCGTCGGCGTCACGAAGGTGATGCTGCCGACACCGAGCGGTGGAGTACCGGGGCCGGTCGTGAACGTGCCGGTGCCAGCGAGTCGCGTGTACAGCACCCAGTTATTCGTCGGTGGGGTGTCCTCGGCCTGTCGCCTGATGTCGGACTCGGTGACGACGACGGTGCTGCCGCTGTTGGCGTCCTGCGCCAGCGCGCGATCGGCGTGGGTTGCGGTGAGCGGTGTGGAATCAGCGGAACAGGCAGCGAGTCCGAGCAGCGCCAGTGTGATGGAAACGGCGTGACGAATCGACATGGTACTTCTCTCCTGGTGGGTCCCGACATCGGGGTGCTCATCGTATGGCTTATCCATACGGGTTGCAATGAGAGAGATAGCGGCCCCGTCTGACAGCGCCCGACGAACGACGCGCTCGTCGGCGCGGCTCGCCTTCGCTTCTGCCCATTCGTTCGCGAGTGCCGGGGACGTCGACCCGGCGTGTGATCGCCGAACGCAACCGCTTGTACATCAATGACTTAAGAACGTAGTGCGGTGTTGCATAAATTGACACCTGACGTTACCTTTCGCGGTCTGGATCGACCCACCGGTTTCGGTGCGTATTCGGTAGGCATTTCCTGCGACATTTGCGAGCGGAGTTCATGACCAAGACGACCGACAAGCCGGCGGTGCACGAGTACGGCGCCGGACAGATCACGGTGCTGAAGGGGCTGGAGGCGGTACGCAAGCGCCCCGGCATGTACATCGGCTCCACGTCGGAGCGCGGCTTGCATCACCTCGTGTACGAGGTCGTGGACAATTCGATCGACGAGGCGCTCGCCGGCTTTGCGGATTTCGTGAGCGTGATCATCCACGCCGACAACTCCGTCACGGTCGAGGACAACGGCCGCGGCATCCCGGTCGACATCCATCCGATCGAGAAGATTCCCGGCGTCGAGTTGGCGATGACCGTGCTGCACGCCGGCGGCAAGTTCGACAAGGACAGCTACAAGGTCTCCGGCGGCTTGCACGGGGTGGGCGTGTCGGTGGTGAACGCGCTCTCCGAGCGGCTCAAGGTCTGGGTTCGCCGAGGCGGCCAGGAGCACTATATGGACTTCGTGCGCGGCGATACGCAGACGAAGCTCAAGGTGCTCGGCGAGGCCCCCAGGAAGCAGACCGGCACCAAGGTCTGGTTCAAGCCCGACCACCTGATCTTCACTGAGCTCGTCTACAACTACGGCACGCTCGCCTCGCGGCTGCGCGAGCTCTCCTTCCTGAACAAGGGCGTCACGATCACGCTCAAGGACGAGCGCGCCGAGCAGGAAAAGGACGAGACGTTCCTGGCGAAGAACGGGCTGCGCGAGTTCGTGCAGCACCTCAACACGGCGCGCAAGCCGCTCCACAGCGAGATCATCTACGTCGAGACGACGCGCGACGACGTGGGGATCGAGCTCGCCATGCAGTACAACGACGGCTATCAGGACACCGTCTTCTCCTTCGTGAACAACATCAACACCCACGAAGGCGGCACGCACCTGACCGGATTCAAGAGCGCGCTCACGCGCGTCATCAACCAGTACATCCAGAAGTCGTCGCTGTCGAAGAAGGACAAGGAGACCGTGCTCTCCGGCGACGACGTGCGCGAGGGGCTCACGGCCGTGCTCTCGGTGAAGGTCCGCGAGCCGCAGTTCGAGGGGCAGACGAAGACGAAGCTCGGCAACTCCGAGGTCGAGAGCGCCGTGAAGAGCGTCGTCAACGAGCTGCTCGCGCAGTACCTCGACGAGCGGCCCAAGGTCGCGAACGCGGTGATCGACAAGGCGATCAGCGCCTCACGCGCGCGCGAAGCCGCGCGTAAGGCGCGCGACCTAACGCGAAAGAAGTCGGCGCTGGACGTGGGCAACCTGCCGGGCAAGTTGGCGGACTGCTCGCTCAGCGACCCGGCGTTGACCGAGCTCTATCTCGTCGAAGGCGATTCCGCCGGCGGCTCGGCCAAACAGGGACGGGCGCGCGAATTCCAGGCGATCCTGCCACTGCGCGGCAAGATCATCAACGT
>JBBQDE010000017.1:0-16203 GCA_038319425.1 Gemmatimonadales bacterium | reverse complement strand
GCCCGCTCGGATGGAGCAGCAGCGCCAGTTCGGCGCCGGCGTCCGACACGAATTGCTTGAGCGGCCCCTCGATCCACGACTCGACGACGCTCACGCTGTTCATCGGTCGCCCCCCGCCGCGCTGAGGCCGGCGATGGCCTTCAGGAGCTCCACGCGGACCATGCCGACGTTGACGGCGGCCTCCGCGACGACGACGAGAACCAGCGTTCCGCCGCCCACCGCGCAGAGCCGGCCGCCCGGCGCTTCGAGCTGCATGAAGGCGACGGCCCCCATGCCCGCGGCCTGCGCCGACAGCCGTGCCTTGCGGTAGAGCGAGGCCGCCAGCGCCGCCACGCGGTCGCCGTCCTGACCGATCTGGAGATTCGAGTCCACCACGATGCCGTCGCGCTCGCTCACGACGAGCGCCGCGGTCACGCCCCGCTGGCGTGTGAGTGAATCCAGCATGGAGGCAAAAGGGGTAGCCACTAGACGCGTCCTCCCAGCCACTTCTGCGAGCGCTCTGCGCAGCGGTACAGCAGTCGGCGCACGAGGCCGAGCGGCGTGGTGCGTGAGGTGGCCAGCACAAGCAGCCCGTCGCCCTGCGACGGAGCCATCGCAACGACGGCGACTTCGGTCTCGAACACGATCGAGGTCCACTCGCCGAGCTTGAGGTGACGCGCGGCGCGACGCGCCGCGTCGGTGACGCCGCTGAGCTCCGCCCCCACCTCCTGTGCCACGTCGCGCCCGTCGTACGCCATGTACGCGCCGGCGAGCACGAGCCCGTCGGCGTCCAGGAGCATCGCGGTCTGCTCGGCGTCGCTCAGCACGTCGGAGAAGAGGAAGCGCGGGTCGTGGGTGGTGCCGGCGGGCAGCCGCACCTCGCGACGCGCGTCCGGCACCGCGGGCGTCGCCGCCGGTGTGGCGACACGCGGCCGCGCGGCGCGCACGTTCGCGAGCGCGAGCGCCACCCCCTCGTCGGTGTCGCCGGCCGCAGTGGCTGCGCTCAGGTACTGCTCGGCGTCGGGCAGACGCCCCTGCTGGAAGCACACGAATCCCATGCCGCGCAGCGCGCCATGGTGTCCGGGCACGAGGCGCAGCACCATGTCCCACTCGTCGAATGCGCGCTGCAGGTTGCCCTGATCCACCGCGATGCGGGCGAGCAGGTCGTGGCCGTCGGGAAAATGCGGATGGCGTTCGAGTCCGCGCATCACGACCTTGAGCGCGAGGTCGGCCTGCCCCTGCTTGCGGAGCGCCTCGCCAAGCGGGACGAACACGCGGCTGCCCGGATCGCGGGCCAGCTCGTCGCTCAGGCGGCGCACGTCGTCAGACATCGGCGTGCGCCTCCACGAGGTGAACCATGCGCGAGAGCGTCTCGAGCGCGGCGTTCACCCGCGACGCGTCGGGCGACGCGGGCGCGAGCCGCAGGAAGTGCTCCCAGCTCGCGCGCGCGTTGCCGAAGTCGCCCACGCGTACGGCGGCGAAGCCGAGGTCGAGATGCACCGCCGGCGTGAGCGGGTCCGCCTGGACGGCGCGGCGCAGTACCTCCACGGCGTCCGCGTATCGCTTGAGCAGGCCGAGCGCGCGCGCCGCCACGCGGTGCGCCTCGACGGATCCGGCGTCGGCGCTCAGCGCGGTGCGAGCGGCAGTGAGCGCCTCGTCCGGCTTGCCGGCGGCAATGCACGCCCACGCCCGCTCGATGGCCGACTCGGTGCCCCGAATGGCGGCGAGATTGGGGATCGACGGCCGCTCGGACGTCCGAAGCACGACGACGCCGGTGGTGACGAGACCGTACGCGATCTTGGCGATCTCGAACTCGCTGCGCCCCAGCGAGCCGGCGATGCCGCGCAGGTCGCGCGTCGCGTCGATCATCATCAGCACTTCCCACTCGTGCGGCAGGAGATCGAGCACGGAGGCCCGGTCATCCTCGACGGGCGCGAGCTCGGGAACGGCGCTCAGGCTCGGGACCTTGTCGGCGATGCGCGACCACTCGTCGATCCGGCGCGCGCCCTCCATGAGCAGCGACTCGGTGGAGATGCGGATCTTCGCGTCGATCGGGACGTCGTTGACCGCCCGCTCCTCGAACGAAAAGAAGCCCTCGTGCCACGACATCAGTTCGAACACGACGCTCTCGATCGCCTGATGGAGATGCCGTTCCATCTCCTTCTGGGACACGACGCCCGCCTGCACGAGCCGGTCGCCGAGACCGCCGGGCACGGCGTGCGCGAGCGCGGCCTGCACGTCGGCGTCGCTGAGCCGTCCTGCCTGACGCAGGATCCGCTCGATCGACGTCGGATTGCTCTTCACGCTGGCGTGGATGACCTTCCCGCCCTCGAACAGCACGAAGCCCTCGTCGTCGCGCAGCTCCGAGGTGACGCGCAGCGCCCCGGTCTTCCGGCTCAGGTCGAGCAGCTGGAAGACGTCGTGGATGCCGAGCTCGCGAAGTGGTCCCTCGATCGCCATGTCAGACCGCCTGGCTGGCGAAGATGGCGTGCAGGTCGGCCGCCGTGCGCGCTTCGCGCCGGGCCCGCCGCGCGAATTCGCCCGCCGGCTCGAGGTCGATCACGCGCCGCCACCGCTCGATCGCTTCGCGAAAGCGCTTCTGCTCGTTCAGCAGCACGCCGTCGTAGTACAGCGCGCCGGCGTGATTCGGGTCGAACGCCAGCACTCGCCGGAACGCCGTCAGCGCATCGCCCTTCTGCATCAGCGCGAGCAGGGTCTCGCCCAGCGCGAGCAGCGCCTCGAAGTGGTAGGGATCGCGCTCCAGCAGCGCGATGAGCAGCTGGAGTGCGTCGCCGCCCTTCCCCGCCGTGCGTCGTAGGGCGGCCAGCTCGAGCGTCGCTTCGGCATACGTCGGCACCGACTCCAGCGCCTGCTCCAGCTCGGCCTCCGCTTCCTTGAGCTCACCGCGCTCGCGCAGCAGCCGCGCCAGGTTGTAGCGGACGACGGCGAAATCGCCGTCGAGCGCCAGCGCGTGGCGATACGCCGCCAGTGCGCCGTCGTTGTCACCGAGCGAGCGCGCGATGTCGCCCATCTTCTGGTGGACGTCGGCGCGCATCGGCGCCAGCGTCCGCGCGTGATCCAGCGCCGCGAGCGCCGCGGCCGGATCGCCGGTGTCGGCGCGCGTCGCGGCGGCGAGCATCAACACCTCCACCGAATCCGGCACCTGCCCCATCAGCGCTTCGGCGATCGGCAGCGCCTCGCGGCCGCGCGCCATCGCCAGCAGCGCCCACGCCTCGCCCGTACGCGCGCGCAGGCTGTCGGGCGCGGTGCGCGCCGCTTCGCGGTAGCGCTCCAGCGCCTCGCCGTGCAGCCCCTGCCGGGCGTAGATGTCGCCGAGCAACGTGTACCCCTCGGCGCGTGGCGCGCCGCGCGTCAGGGCGCGACTCACCTCGGCGGCCGCGCGCTCGTACAGCCCCATGCCCAGGTAGTCGGCCGCCATCGCGAATGCGTCGGCGCTCGCCTCGGGCGACGCCGACTTCGCGGCGACGGGCATCGGCGCCGGCGCGAGCGACGTGAACAGCGTGTCGAGCACCCCGGCGTCGAAGGCGAAGTCCTCGACGTTCTCCTCCATCCGCTGCACGGCGCCGATGTCCGGCTGGATGGAGAGGTCGGGGTCCTCGTACTCGAGATCGATCGCCAGCTCGAACTTCTGTGCGACGTAGTACGGATCGAGCTCCAGCGCGCGCTTCGTCTCGCGTAACGCTCCCTCGAAGTCGCCGAGATTGGAGAGCGTGAAGCTCAGGTTGTAGTGCGCTTCCGCGTATTCCGGCTTTGCCTGCACGGCACGCGCGAACGCGTTGCGCGCATCCTCGTACTTCTTCAGCTCCGAGAGCACGAGCCCCACGCCGTTCCACGCCGAAGGATCCTCGGGCGCGGTCTCGAGGACGGTGCGATACGCTTCCAGCGCGAGCTGGAAGCGCTTTCCCTTGCTCAGCAGCAGCGCGAGGTTGAGGCGCGCCTTCGTGAACGACGGCTGCGCCTCGAGCGCCACGCGGAACGCCGCGATCGCGCCCTCGGTGTCGCCGCGATGGTACAGCGCGACGCCGAGGTTGTTGTGGGCAATGGCGTAGCCGAGCTCCGCCTGCACGGCGCGCCGGTAGCTCGCCTCGGCGTCCTCGAAGCGCCCTTCCTGGTGCATCGCCACGCCGCGCTCGTTCCACAGCTTGGGGCTGTCCGGCCGGCTCTTGAGCAGCTCGTCGTACAGCTCCACCGCCTTCGCGGCTTCGCGGCGCAACAGGTGCACCTCGGCCATCGCCTGGAGCACGAGCGCGCGGTTCTCGCCGCGATCGAGCGCCTTGGCGTACTCGCGCAGCGCCTCGGCGTAGTAGCCCTTCTGCCGAAAGGCGAGGCCCAGGTTGAACTGGGCGAGCTGCCCCTCGGCATGTACCTCCATCTGGGTCATGCGCCCGTCGGCGCGCGCGGCGTGCAGCTCCTCGAGCCGCTGCGGGCGATGCTGGTCGATGGCGAGGTTGGCCTGCGCTCGCGACAGCGTGGGGTTGAGCTGGATCGCCTTCCGCGTCACGGATCGCGCGTCCTCGTGGCGGCCCATGTCGCCGAGCACGAAGCCCATCAGGTAGTACGCGTCGGGATTCTGCGGGTTGAGGTCCACCGCTTTCTTGAGCGCCTCGAGCGCGCCTTCGTTCACGCCGCGGTTGTACAGCACCTCGCCGATGTAGAAGTTGACGACGGAGCTGGACGGATCGAGCGCGAGCGCGCGCTGCAGGTAGCCGAGCGCCTTGTCGAGATCGCCGTTGGTGCGCTCGGCGAGACCCAGCTGCACCAGCGCGCCGATTTCCTGCGGATGGTGGCGCAGCAGCTCCGTGAAGGCGGCCACCGCCTCGACGGTCTGGCCCAGCAGGGCGTGGGTGCGTCCGAGCTCCCACCGCGCATCGCGGTCCGCCGGCCGGACGCGCAGCTTCTCGGCGAGCTCGCTGACCTTCTTGTCGTAGTACCCGGTGTTGAAGTACGCGATCTCGAGGTTGCGCTGCGCGACCTGCATCTTCTGGTCGAGCTCGAGCGCGCGCATGAAGGCGCCGACCGCCTCTTCGTACAACCCCTTGTTGTAGTACAGCACCCCCAGGTTGTTATGCGCCCCCGCGTCCGACGGGTCGATCCGCCGGGCGAACGAGCGCAGGACGTCGCGGTCGCGCTCCGAGGTGAGACGGGGGGCCGTCACGGTGGGGGCTGTGGAGGCTTACGCGACGCGCACGGCGCGCAGGATCGCCTGCAGCGACGCGGGGTCGGGCAGGAGGAGGAAGAAGCCTCGCAGCTTCTCGGCCATGTCCATCATGTAAAACTCGCTCTCGACGCAGAACACGTAGTCGCGATCACTCCCGAACTGCAGGTAGGCCGTCGTCAGCACGGCCGCGCTCATGTCCACGGCAAGGCTCGGGGGCGACGGCAGCAGCATCATGCCCATGAAGTCGCTGAGGGCATTCATGTACGCGCTGCTGAGGATGTTGCCCGCCTCCTTGATCGCCGACTGCTCCATCTCGCCGAGATCGTTGGACGACCCCTGGGGCCGCCGCAGCATCAGCTCGGCGAGGCGCACGGCGGTCGGCTTCGGGAACACGAGCAGCGTGCGGCCGGTGAGGTCGCCCAGCATGTGCATCAGCACCGCCGCGACCGGCTCTTCCGGTGCGGAGATCTGCGGCGGCACCTCTTCCAGGCGTGAGACGTTGATCGTCGGCACGCTGATCATGATGGTGCTGTTGATCATCTGCGAGAGGGCCGTCGCGGCATGACCCGCGCCGATGTTCGCGACCTCGCGCAGGGCATCAAGCTGCAGCGCCTTCAACGAGCGCACGTCGTCCATTGTCAGGTTCCGTTTAGAGAAGACTTCCCACGTCGATGATCAGCGCCGGCACTCCGTCGCCGAGAATGGTGGCTCCGCCGAACAGCGAAAGCCCGTCCCGCACACCGTCGAACTGCTTGACGACGATTTCCTGCTGGCCGATGAGCGCATCCACGACCAGGGCCGCGCGCCGCTCTGCCAGCTCCACCACGACGACCTGCTCCCGCCCGCGCACGGCGTCCCCCTCGAAGCCCATCATCTGGCGCATCCGCAGCACGGGGAGCACCTCCTCGCGCAGCATCAACACTTCCTTCCCCTTCACCGAGCGCAGGATCGACGGCACGAGCTCCACCGTCTCGCTCACGTGCGTCATCGGCACCGCGTATGTCTCCTCGCCGATCCGGGCGAGCAGCGACCGGACGATCGCCAGCGTGAGCGGCAGCCGCAACGTGACCGTGGTGCCCTTGCCCGGCTCGGTGCGAATGTCCACCGCGCCACCGAGCGAGCGCACGCGATTGTAGACCGCGTCGATGCCCACGCCTCGTCCCGACAAGTCCGTTACCTGCTCCGCCGTCGAGAAGCCCGGCCGCGAGATGATGCGCAGCAGCTCTTCGTCGGACAGCTCGGTGCGCGAGGACTCGACGAGTCCGTGCTCCTGGGCGCGGCGCAGCACGCGGGCGCGGTCGATGCCACGACCGTCGTCGGACACGCGAATGGCGACGGCGGAGCGGTCGCGCAGCGCGCTCAGCGTGAGACGACCCACCTCCGGCTTGCCCTTCGCCTTCCGTTCCGCCGGCGGTTCGATGCCATGATCCACCGCGTTGCGCAGCAGATGCACGATCGGGTCGCCGACTTCGTCGAGCATGGAGCGGTCGAGCTCCACCTCTTTCCCCTCGATCCTGAAGTCCACCTGCTTCTGCACCGAGTGCGCCGCGTCGCGCACGAGGCGCGGAAAGCGGTCGAACACCTGCCACACCGGCACCATCCGGCTCGTCATGATCTCGTCCTGGAGATCCGCCACCAGACGCGACGTCTGGGTGACGGTCTCGACGAGCGCGGTATCGCTGCTGTCCGCCGCCAGCTGCACGAGGCGGCCGCGCGTGATCACGAGCTCACCGATGAGGTTCATCAGGTTGTCGAGGCGGCGGAGGTCGATGCGGACGCTGCGCTGCTGCCGCACCGCCGCGCCGTTCGTCGGCGCCGATCCCGCGAGGGCCTCGGCGATGGTCGCCGGCTCCGAGTCGGGCGGCTCCGCAACGCCGTCGGCCGCGGCGGCGGGCTCGTCGCCCACCCGCACCTCCACGACGTCGCCGGCCGCCCTGAGCGCGGCGATCACGTCGGCGGGGGCCCGATCGGTGGCGAGCCGCAGCGCGAAATCGTGCTCCATCTCGTCCCCCTGCATCGCCTCGGCCGACGGGGCCATGGCGACCACCTCGCCCAGCGCGCGTGCGGCCTGCACGACGAGGAACGCGCGCACGCCCTTGAGCGGCGTGCCGTCGGCGAGCCGCACGCGCACGAGCAATCCCTTGCCATCAGGCGCTCGCGCGGTCCAGCCGTCCGCGACGTGTTGCGTTCCTTTCGCGCTCCGCGCGCGACGCTTGCGCGGCGCTCCCGGGGTCGCGTCGCTCGCCTCGGCGCGCAGCAGCGCCACCGCGGGCCCCACGTCCACCGACTCCGCCTGCCCGCTTACCGCGGCCTCGATCGCGCTCTCGAGCACGTCGGCGGAGCGGAACAGGAGCTCCATGAGCGATTCGTCAATCGCACGCGCGCCGCGGCGGACGCGGTCGAGCAGCGTCTCCAGCTCGTGCGACAGCGACGCGACGGCCGAATACCCCATCGTCGCGCTCATCCCTTTGATCGTATGCACGGCGCGAAAGATCGCGCTCACGGGCTCGTCGCCCCCCACCCCGCGCTCGAGCTCGAGCAGGGAGTGGTTGATGGCGGAGACGTGCTCGCGGCTCTCCGTGAGAAAGAGCTCGGCGTACTGGGAGCTATCCACGCGCGTCAGCCCGCGGGCATGCGTGCGCCGGGACGATCACCCCAGCACGCGCTGCACGGCCTCGAGCACGCGGCTCGGCTGGAAGGGCTTCACCACGAAGTCCTTTGCGCCTGCCTGGATCGCCTCGACGACCAGCGCCTGCTGCCCCATCGCGCTGCACATCAGCACCTTGGCGTTGGGGTCGAACTTGGTGATCTCGCGGACGGCATCGATGCCACCCATGTCCGGCATCACGATATCCATCGTGACGAGATCCGGCTTCAAGTGCTTGTACTTCTCCACCGCCTGGATTCCCGTCTCGGCCTCGCCGACGACTTCGAATCCCGCCTGCTGGAGGATGTCGCCGACCATGGTGCGCATGAAGATCGCGTCGTCGCAGATCAGAACCGTGTGACTCACTCGTTGCCCCCTTAGAGCAGGACCTGCGTGACCAGCATATGAATGTCGATGAGAACGACGACGTCGCTCTCGAGATGTCCGAGCCCCCGCACCAGCCCGTCGCGCGTGTCGCCGGTTCCGACCTCGACCCGCTCCTCGGCGATCGCCTGCACGTCCATCACCTCGTCCACGGCCACGCCGACCACGCGCGTACCGTGCTCGGCGAGGATGATCGAGCCACCCGTGTCGCGCATCGGTGGGTTCGTCGCGTCCAGGCGCGTCCCCAGGTCCAGCACGGTGATGATGGTACCGCGTAGGTTGATCAATCCTTGGACGTATGGCGGCGCGCCAGGCAACCGCGTGGCGCGCCGGTACGGGATGATCTCCCGCACCGCGTCGATGTCGCAGCCGTACACGCTTCCGGCCACGCGGAACAGCAACGTCCGCGCGGCCGACCGCTGCTCAAGGATCGTCGTCTGTGAAGAAGCCAAAATGCTCCAGCGGATCGGTGCCGATGAACGACGCGTCCGGCCCCGCCACACTGGCGAGCGCCGTCACCAATTCGGCCGGAAGAAGCGAGCGCAGCTCCACCGGCTCTCCCGTGGCGGGATGCCGGAAGCGAAGCCACGCCGCATGGAGGAAATGGCGCTTCGGCGGCATCGTGATGAGCCGCCTGCCGCCCCCGCCCCCATACGTATCGTCGCCTACCACCGGATGTCCCACCGACGAGAGATGCACGCGGATCTGGTGCGTTCGCCCCGTGTGCAGGTGCGCGCGCAGCAGGTCCACGGCATCGAATCGGGCGAGCCGCACGAAGTCGGTACGTGCCGCTCGCCCCGTACTGACGATCGCCATGCGCTTTCGGTCTCGCGGGTCTCGCGCGATGGGCTTGTCCACGGCCAGGCGCTCGGCATGCAGGTGCCCCCACGACAGCGCGGCATACCGCCGGACGATCTCGCGCCTGGCCATCGCGGCGCCCAGCACGCGGTGCGCGCGGTCGGTCCTGGCCACGAGCAGCAGGCCCGACGTCTCCTTGTCCAGCCGGTGCACGATGCCCTCGCGGTCCGCGCCGCCGAGATCCGACAGCGGGCCTCCACGCCCCTTGAGCGCGTTGACGAGCGTGCCGCTCCAGTTGCCCGGCGCGGGGTGCACCACCATGCCGGCGGGCTTGTCCACCACCAGCACGTCGTCATCCTCGTAAGCGACGACGAGCGCGATGTCCTCGGCGATCACCGGTCGGGCGACGGGCGCGGGGATGTCCACGACCACGTGCTCGCCAGCCGAAGGGTGATAGCTCGATCGCTCGGCGCGCCCGTCGACGAGGACCCGGCCGGTGGCGATCAGCGTGGCCGCGGCGGTGCGGGAGATGTCGAGCGCGGAGGCGATGAAGAGATCGAGCCGTGCGGTCTCGTCGGTGGCCCTCAGCTCGTGCCGGCCCGGCGTGGCGCCGGCGTCGCTCACTCGCGCGGCTCCGGCACTCCCGACGAGGCGTCCACCGGCGCATCCCGATCGGCCACTGATGTCGCGGCCGCGGTCTCGCGTTCCTCGCGAGACAGCGACCACGCCAGCACGAGCGCGCCGATCGTCACCGCTGAGTCAGCGACGTTGAAGGTCCAGAAGCGCACGTCGCCGAAGCCGATGTCGATGAAGTCCACCACGCCGTCGGGCGACCGGAAGCGATCGATAAGGTTGCCCGCCGCACCGCCGAACGCCAGGCCCAGCGCGAGCACGCGCAGACGGTCGCCGGCGCGCGCGCCCGCTCCTGTCATGCGGTAAAGGCGCCACAGCACCGCGAGGGCGATGATGGCGAAGCCGCCGAAGATGTAGCGCGAATAGAGTCCCAGCGACATGCTGAACGCCGCGCCGGGATTGTAGGCCAGCGTGAAGCGCACCACGTCCCCGATGATGGGATGCGGTACGTAGCGGCGCTCGAGCAGCCGCTCGGCGAGCAGCTTGCTGACGAGATCGGCGAGGACGACGGCGCCGACCGTGCCCCAGAACAGTCGCGCCGTGGATCGCGGCGACGTCTCGGGCCCGGTCAGACGAGATCTCCCTGATCAGTGGGGGCCACGCCGGCGAGCGGCGTCGACGACGCGGACACGCCGCGGTTCGCCATCGCGCGATCCTCCTGCCATAGCACCCACGCCAGCAGCACGGCGCCGCAGCTCACCGCCATGTCGGCCACGTTGAAGGTCGGCCACCGCGCGCCGCCGAAACCGACGTCGAGGAAATCCACCACGCCGAGGTCGGAGCGCAGGCGGTCGAGCAGGTTGCCCACCGCACCGGCGCACACGAGGGCGAGTGCCATCACGCGCGGCGCGTCGCCTCGCGTCGTCGCGCGGTAGAGACGCCCCAGGATCACGAGGGCGACGATCGTGAGCGCGGTGAAGATCCAGCGCGACTGCGGCCCCACATGCAGGCCGAAGGCCGCGCCGGGGTTGTACACGAGGGTGAGCCGCACCGCGTTGCCGAGCAGCTCGTGCGGCACGCGCTGTGGGAACAGCGTCCGGACCGCGATCGCCTTCGTCACCACGTCCACCAGGGCGACGACGACGAGCACGGGCCAGAACAGCAGTGCGTTACTTCGACTTTGCATCTTCCTCGCGCTGCTTGCACGCGATGCAGAATCGCGCGTGCGGCAACGCGTCGAGCCGCTCGAATGCGATGTCCTGTCCACAGTTGTGGCACTTGCCGAACGTCTCGGGCGAGCGGTACAGCCGGCGCAACGCCTCGTCGATGTGCCAGAGGAAGCGCCCTTCCTGGCTCGCGAACAGGAACGCCTTCTCGCGTTCCATCGCGTCCGTCCCCTGATCGGCCATGTGGAAGGAGTAGCTGCTCAGATCGCCGTCGGCTTCCTGCGAGGTCGCGCCGAACGCCTCGTCGTAATGTCCCAGCTCTTTCAGCACGCGCTTCCGCTCCTCGAGCAGCCGCTTCTCGAAGTGCTGAAGCTGCTTCTTCGCCATCGGCTTCGCCTTGCCATTGGTCTTCGCGGTCGCGCTCTCTGACGTGGCCATCTATTCGTCCCTGGTTAGGGCGAGGTCGGCGCGGATCCCGTCGAGATCCACCACCTGCCTCGCCAGCGTGTTGTCTTCCTGCCGCGGCTCGCCGATCACCAGCGACGTGGCGAGCACCTCTTCGGCAATCCAGGCGCGGTGCGCCTCGGACGCCTCCCGGACGAGCGCGTCGCCCGACAGCCAGAGACGGATGCGGTCGCTCACCGCCAATCCCGCCTCCTTTCGCATACGCTGTACCCGGCTGATCACCTCACGTGCCACCCCTTCGGCGCGAAGCTCCGGCGTGATCGCCGGATCGATCGCGGCGAAGTACCCGTGCTGCTCCTGCACCACGAGCGCGCCCGACGCGCGACGGACGATGGTCAGGTCGTCGTGCTCCAGGCCGTGGGTCTCGCCGTCCACCGTCACCATCAGCTCGCCGCCGTTCTCGAACGCGCGCAGGTGCTCGCTCGTGAAGCGCGTGACCGCCTCGGCCGCGAGGGGTGTCTTCTTGCCGAACTTCTTGCCGAGCGCGCGAAAGTTGGGCTTTGCTTCCAGCGTGACGAGTGCGTCGGCGCTCGTGGCCAGGTCGATCGACTTGATGTTCAGCTCCGCGGCGAGCACGGGGAGCAGCTCGCGCAGCGCCGCCTCCGACACGCCCGGCGCCACGCACACCATGCGGCCCAACGGCTGCCGCACGTTGATCTGCTCCTGCTCGCGCGCGCCGCGTCCCAGTGTGGCGAGCGTGCGCACCGCATCCATCACGCGCTCGAGCGCGTCGTCGCGCGGGGGCGCCTGGTCGCGCACGTACGACGCGAGATGCACCGATGCGCCAGTGAGCTCGCGATGCAGCCAGTCGGTGACGAACGGCGCGATCGGCGCGAGCAGGCGGGTGACGACGACGAGCACCTCGTGCAGCGTGGCGAAGGCCGCGCGGTTGTCCGCGCTGTCGACGTCGTAGAAGCGCTTCCGCGACTGGCGCACGTACCAATTCGCCACGTCGTCGTCCACGAACTCGATCACAGCACGCGCCGCCGCCGTCGCGTCGTACGCGAGCATCAGCTCGTCCACCCGCCGCTCCACGGTGGCGAGGCGCGAGAGAATCCACCGGTCGAGCACCGGCCGATCGGCCGGCGCCGGATCGAGCTCGCCTGGCGCCCAGCCGAAGTTCGCGTACTGCGCGAAGATGCCGCTGTAGATGTTGCGCAGCGTGACGAGGAATCGCCCCGCGCCTTGGCGGATGAGCGCCTCGTCGAACGCGCGCGGCTCCCACACCTTGCTGCTGCTCACGAGGAAGAGGCGCGTCGCGTCCACGCCGTGGCGCGCGAACACTCCCCACGGCTCGACGATGTTCCCGCGGCTCTTCGACATCTTCTTCCCCTCGGCATCGAGCACGAGGTTGTTCACCACCACGTTCCGATAGGGCGACGCCGTGCCGGCGTCGTTCCGGGGCAGCGCATCGCCGAGCCCCGTCGCGATCGCGAGCAGCGAGTAGAACCAGCCGCGCGTCTGGTCGAGCCCCTCCGCGATGTAGTCCGCCGGAAAGTGCGACGCGACCTGATCGGCGTTCTCGAACGGAAAGTGCCACTGCGCAAATGGCATCGAGCCCGAATCGAACCACGCGTCGACGACTTCGGGCGTCCGGCGCATGGTGCCGGTGCATCCGGCGACGGTGCATGCCCAGGAGTAGCCGTCCACGTGCGGCTTGTGCGGGTCGAAGTCGGCCGCGAGCGGCGCGCCGGCGCGCCGCGCGAGATCGGCGTAGCTGCCGATCGCGTCGAGGTGCTCGGCGTTCGCGTCGCACACCCAGATCGGCAGCGGCGTGCCCCAGTAGCGCTCGCGCGAGACCGCCCAGTCGATGTTGTTCTCCAGCCATTCGCCGAACCGCCCCGCCCCCACCTCGGGCGGGTTCCAGTTGATCTTCCCATTCCGCGTCAGCATCTCGTCCTTGTACGACGAGGTGCGCACAAACCACGAGGTGCGCGCGTAGTAGAGCAGCGGTGTGCCGCAACGCCAGCAATGCGGGTACGAGTGCGTGATCGTGCCTGCCTTCCACAGCACGTCGCGCCGCTTCAGCTCCTCGATCAGCGTGGCGTCGGCTTCCTTGACGGCCATGCCCCCCACTAACGGCATGTCGGCGGGAAATCGTCCGCGCTCATTTACCGGCTGCAGGAAGGCTAGGTTGTGGCGCCGCCCCGCTGCGTAGTCGTCGGCGCCGAACGCGGGTGACATGTGCACCACGCCCGATCCATCATCGGCGCTGACGAAGCTTTCCCCGACGACGATCTCGTGGTTCGTTCCCTCGGGATACGGAAGAAAATCGAGTGGGCGGCGATACCGCGCGCCAACGAGATCGGCGCCGGACAGCACGCCCACCTGCGTCCAGCGCGCTGCGTAATCGTCACCGAGCACGGCCCGCGCGCGCGCCTCGGCCATGATGACGGTGCGCGTGTCGGCACTCCCCGTCTTCACCAGCTCCACGTACGCGAGCTCGGGGTTCACCGCCAGCGCCGCGTTGGAGACGAGCGTCCACGGGGTGGTCGTCCACACCAGGATGCGCCGAGACGTGCGGCCGGGCATGCCGGCCGCGTCATCCACCACTGCGCCGCCCACCGAGCCGAGATCCAGCGCGACGTACACGCTCGGATCGTCCACGTCCTCGTACCCTTGCGCCACCTCGTGACTCGAGAGCGATGTGCCGCAGCGCGGGCAGTACGGCAGGATCTTGTGGCCGCGATACAGCAGCTGCTTCGCGTACAGCGTCGCCAGCGCCCACCACACGCTCTCCACGTAGTCCGGCGTGTACGTGACGTACGGATGATCGTAGTCGAGCCAGTACGCCATGCGCTCGCTCAGTTTCTGCCAGTCGTCGCGATACGTGAACACGCTCTCGCGGCAGAGCCGGTTGAACTCCGCCACGCCGATCTTCTCGATGTCCTCCTTGCCGCGGATGCCGAGTCGCTTCTCCACCTCGATCTCGACCGGCAGGCCGTGCGTATCCCACCCCGCCTTCCGGTCCACGAAGAAGCCCTTCATCGCGCGATGCCGGCAGAACAGGTCCTTCACCGTGCGAGCGAACACGTGATGGATCCCCGGCTTCCCGTTCGCTGTCGGCGGCCCCTCGAAGAAGACGTACGGCTCGGCGTCGTCGCGAGCCGCGAGCGTCTGCGCGAACAACCGCTCCTCGGTCCAGCGCGCGAGCAGCTCCAGCTCCAATGCGTCGGCCGGGAGATCGGACGGTACGGGCGCGAAGCGGCGGTTCGTCGCGTCGGTGGCGGTCACAGGCGTTCCAGCACGCCGCGCACGAGCGCGGTGAGTCGCGGCTCCGCGCGTCCGGCCGTGGCGATGATCGATGCAACGTTCGCCGGCTCGAGCGCATCGGGCAGACACTGGTCCGTGATGATCGAAAGGCCGAGCACGCGCATGCCGCCATGCAGCGCGACGATCACCTCGGGCACGGTGCTCATCCCTACCACGTCGGCGCCGAGCGTGCGCAGCATGCGGTATTCGGCACGCGTCTCGAGGTTCGGCCCAGGAACGGCGACGTACACCCCCTCGCGCAGCACGGTCTGCTGGCTGGCCGCCACGCCGCGCGCCAACGCGCGGAGCTCCGCGTCATACAGCTCGGACATGTCCGGAAAGCGCACGCCGAGCCGGTCGTCGTTCGGGCCGATGAGCGGATTGTCGCCCAGCAGGTTGATGTGGTCCGCGATCAGCATCAGGTCGCCGGGCGCCCAGAGCGGGTTCATGCCGCCGCACGCGTTGGACACCACGAGCGTGTCGGCGCCGAGCGCGCGCAGCACGCGAACGGGAAAGGTGACCTGCCGGAGCGTGTAGCCCTCGTACCGATGGAAGCGCCCCTGCATGGCCACGATGCGGCGCCCGCCGAGCGTGCCGAAGAGCAGCCGGCCGGCGTGGCTCTCCACCGTGGACTGCGGAAACCCCGGGACCTCGGCATAGTCGATGGTGGACTCCACGTCGATCTCGCGCGCGAGCCCGCCCAGTCCCGTACCGAGGATCATTGCCACCTCGGGGACGAGATCGACGCGATCGCGGATCGCGGCGGCCGCGGCGGACACCGCTTCCAGGGTGTGGGCGCTCGCGTCCGTTGCGGACGCGGGCGTTGTAAGCGTCGTCATCCCTGGTCCGCTCTCCCCGCCGTCTGGGAGGGCTTCGGGACGTCCTTGCCCCGACCGGCGGACGTCCCGCTACCGGGCGTCGCGGACAACACCTCCTGCTCCGCCGCGGTGATCTCGGCCAGTTGGCGCTCGGCCATCTGGCGCAGCTGGACGAGGTGGGCGCGGCGCGCGCGATCGAGCTCCACGAGGTGACTCTCCAGGCGGCGAACTTCGGCGCGGGCCGATTCCACCTGCTCCTCGCCCGCGGCGCGCGCCTCGCGCACGATGAGCGACGCCTCGCGCTCCGACGACTCCCGGATCTCGCTGCGCAGCTGCTGCGCGCTCACGAGCGCGTCGTTCAGCGCCTTGTCGCGCTCGCGGAAGGCGCGCAGCTGTTCGTGAAACCCCTTCGCCTTGGTATCCAGGTCGACGAGCGCGCGGGTCAGCCGCTCGAGCTCGTCGGCCACCTGCTCGCGGAACTGCTCCACGCGCTTGGGGTCGTAGCCGCGCATCGCCTTCCCGAAATCGTAGCGCCGCACGTCGAGCGGCGTGAGATGAAACGTCTCGTCCATCAGGCGGGCCTCGCTCCGAACAGGACTGTGCCAAGGCGCACCAGAGTGGCGCCCTCTTCCACCGCGATCTCGTAGTCCCCCGACATTCCCATGCTCAGCTCCGTTGCCGGATGGCCGGCCGCGCGGAGCTGCTCGCCACAGTGGCGGGCTCCGCCGAACACTGCCCGGAGAGTATCCGCTTCCGCATCGAACGGCGCCATCGTCATCGCGCCACGCACCACCAACCCGCTCAGGCCACGCAATCGTTCCGCTTCGGCATCGAAGCTTCGAGGGTCGTAGCCCCCCTTGGTTCCCTCGCCCGACACGTTCACCTGCACCAGCACCTCCAGCGGCCGGCCGCGTGCGGTGCCGTACGCGGACAGCGCGTCGG
>JBBQDE010000016.1:0-16217 GCA_038319425.1 Gemmatimonadales bacterium | reverse complement strand
AAGGCGGCGTTGCCGCGGAAGTCCAGCGACCGTACTTCTCGCTCGCCGGCCGTGCCGTCGCACTCGATCCCCTGCGCGCGCGCTCCCGGCGAACCGGCAGCGACCAAGGCCAGCGCGAGCGCGATGCTGCTCCATCGCGGCGCGGCCCGCCATGCGCGCAGCGTCATCCTCGCGGGCGCCGTCCCGCCCCGGTCGCGTGGTGCTTGCCCAGTCGCCGGTCTTCCGGCAGGAGTGGCGTGCGCTCGAGGAACAGCCGGGCGACGTAGAACGCGGCGAGACCGGTCACGATTCCCGCCCCGATGGCCGGAATCAGCTCACGCTCGCTGAGCGCGCGACGGTATACGTAACCCTCCAGGCGCGCGACTTCGCGCGATGGGCGATCGGATGACTTGGCCATGGTCAGGGACGGGCTGGTCGCGAGGGACGCAACTTGCAACTGCCTCCCACCGGACACACGTCGCACCCGCGCGGGCGGGTCGCTCCGGCGGGCGCGATTTTCATTGACGGTCCATTACAGCACGGGTAAGTTCTCGCGCCTTCACCATGCTGTCAACTGCTTACGCCAGAACGAAATGCGTCGCTTCATCGCCCTGCTCCTCCCCCTGCTCGCCGCTGCCTGCGGCGGGGGCGGAAACAACACGGATCGGCGCACCCTCGTTGACTCGCGTGACAACTACGACCCCCGGTCCCTCGACCCCGCGCTGTCCACCGACGTCCCCACTGGACGCGCGGTCGGCTACCTGTTCGACGGGCTGACGCGCTTCACTCCCGACGCCCGCGTCGTGCCGGCGCTGGCGACGAGCTGGGATGTCTCGCCGGACGGCGGCATCTACACGTTTCACCTGCGGCGCGGCGTCACCTTCACCGACGGCACCCCGTTCGTGGCGCGCCAGGTGGCGAAGAGCTGGCAGCGCGTGCTCGACCCGAAGGTGCGCGGCGGGCGCGGATGGCCCCTCTACCCCATCCTCGGCGCCAAGGAATTCGCCGACGGCAAGGGCACGACGATTCCGGGCATCGCCACGCCGAACGATTCCACCGTCGTCGTCACCCTCAAGGAGCCCTTCGCGATCTTCCCGAAGCTGCTCGCCATGCCGGTCGCGTCCATCGCGCCCGACGTCATCCCCGCCAACTTCGGCGAGCGGCCGATCGGAACGGGGCCGTGGAAGCTCGCCGAATGGAAGCACGACGACTACCTGTTGTTCGTGCCGAACAAGGGATACTGGGGCGGCGCCCCCAAGGCCGACTCGCTCAGGGCCCGCATCATCTCGGAGCCCAGCACGGCGGTCGCGGAGTTCCAGAGCGGCAACGTGGACGTGCTCCAGGTTCCGCAGGGAGAGATTCGCGACTGGGAGCTGGACGAGGCGCGCAAGAAGCTGCTCACCTCCACGCCGGCCCTCGAGCTCGTCTATGTCGCCATCAACACGACGCGCGGCCCCCTTGCCGACGTCCGGGTGCGGCAAGCGATCAACTATTCGCTCGACCGGCGGACGATCGTTCGCAACCTCATCGCCGGACGCGGCGAGCTGGCCGCCGGCGTGATCCCCTCGCAGCTGCCCGGTTCCGACAAGACGCGCATCGGGTACGAGTTCGACACCCTGCGCGCGAAGCAGCTGCTGAAGGAAGCCGGCTACCCGAACGGCATCGACGTGGAGCTGTGGACCTCCACGACGCCCATCTTCGTGCGCATCGCCGAGACGCTCCAGGGCTACCTGGCGCTGTCGGGCATCCGGGCCAAGATCGTGCAGCGCGAAAGCGCCGCGGCGCGCGAAGCGGCACGCAAGGGACAGACGGACTTGTTCGTGAAGGACTGGTACGCCGACTACCCCGACGCCGAGAACTTCCTCTATCCCCTGCTGCACAGCGCGAACAAGGGCGTGGGGGGCAACGTGTCGTACTTCCAGAATGCCCGGTTCGATTCGCTCGTCACGGCGTCGCGCCGCGAGCAGGACGAGGCGAAGCGCATCGAGCTGTACCGGCAGGCCGACGAGCTCGCGTTCCGGGAGGCCCCGATGGTGTTCCTCTACTTCTATAATGAGCTCTACGCCGTCCAGCCCTGGGTGAAAGGGTTCGTGCCGCCCATCATCTTCAACGGCCAGCCGTGGACGGACGTCAGCATCGTCCACGCCGCGAAGGCCGCGCCGTGACCGCGTTCATCATCCGCCGGCTGCTGCTCTCCATCCCCACGCTCCTCGGCGTGCTCGTCGTCGCCTTCCTGCTGCTCTATGTCGCGCCCGGCGATCCGGTGCAGGCGATGGTCGGCGAGCGCGCCGACGAGGCGACGATCGCGCGGCTGCGGCAGGAGCTCCGGCTGGACGATCCCCTCCCGGTGCAGTTCGGGCACTACATCGCCGGCATCGCGAAGGGCGATCTCGGCCGATCATACATCACGAACCGTCCGATCAGGAACGACATCCTCGAGCGCTTTCCAAAGACGCTGCAGCTCGCCGGCGCCGCGATGCTGCTGGCGACGATGTGCGGTGTCACCCTCGGCGTGTTCAGCGCGCGAAACCCGGGCGGGCTGGTCGACCGGCTGGGACTCGGCATCGCGTATCTCGGCATCAGCTTTCCCGTGTACTGGGTGGGGCTGCTGCTCATCCTGCTCTTCGCCGTCACGCTGCACTGGCTCCCACCCTCCGGATTCGGCGGCGTGCGCTACCTCGTGCTGCCGGCCATTGCGCTCGGCATGCGCTCCATCGCCTTTCTGGCGCGCATGACTCGCTCGGCCATGCTCGACGCGCTCGGCGCCGACTACGTGCGCACCGCGCGCGCGAAGGGATTGAGCGAACGCCTCGTCGTGGGACGCCATGCGCTGCGCAACGCGCTCATTCCCATCATCACCGTGCTCGGACTGGACTTCGGTGCGTACCTCACCGGCAGCATTCTCACCGAGACGATCTTCTCGTGGCCGGGCCTGGGCCGGTACGTCGTCAATGCCATCGCGCGTCGCGACCTGCCGGCAATCCAGGGCTCGGTGCTCTTCCTGAGCGCGGTCTTCGTGCTCGTGAACCTCATCACCGACGTCGCGTACGCGAAGGCGGATCCGCGAGTGACCTACGCATGAGCGAACAGACTTCACCATTGCTGGAGCGGCGGGCCAGCGAGCGCACACTGGACTCCTACCAGCTCGCCGCGGCGCGCACCGTCAATCCCGCCCTCGACGACGCCCATCGGTTCCTCGACGCCGCTGCCGGGTTGTCGGAGGAGGCGGGCGAGGTGCTCGCGCACGCGCGCAAGCACGTCCTGCAGGGACGCCCGCTGGATCGCGACGCGGTGATCGACGAGCTGGGCGACGTGCTGTGGTGTCTCGCCATCGCGGCCAGGTCGCTCGACGTCACGCTTAGCGGCGTGGCGATGCGCAATGAGGAGAAGCTGCGCACCCGGCACCCGGACGGATTCAAGCTGCCCGGCACCTGAGGTCCGCTCACCGGAACGTCTCTTGCGCTCTCAGCTGAGCCGTTCCTTCGCTGCCTGGCGGCCACCATCGTGTCGAGCCCGCCATGATTTTCCTTGTTGTTCTCATGCTGGTGATCGCGGCGTGCGCCGCCCTTCCCATGTATCTGGAACGGAAGAACGCCCGGCGTGACGCCCACCGTCGCGAGCTGCCGCCGCTCATCTTCCCGATGCCGGCGCCCGATCGGCACACCGGATCGTCGCAACTGTCCCCTCGCGAGGATGGTGCGCTGACCTCTGGGCGTGACGACACACTCAAGCGAGCGCTGCCGCTGTCCAGCGATACCGTTCATTTTCGACGGCCGTCGGACGAGGCGCTTCAGCTGCTCCCCGGCCGGTTGGAGGTGCTGTCCGGGCTCACGCTGCCACGCGAGATCCGGTTCGTGCGTGTGCCGGGCGAGCGGGCGCAGCTGATCCTCGGCCGCGAGCCCGGCAACTCGCCGCAGCACGTCTCGCTCCCGTCCAGCACCGTGAGCCGCGAGCACGCGCGGCTCGACTTCGCCGACGGACGGTGGGGCCTCACGAATCTCTCGCGCACCAATCCCGTCGTCGTGAACGACGAGACGCTGTCGAACGGCGAAGGCGAGCGGGCGCTGGTGGACGGCGACCGGATCGAGCTCGGCGACGTCGTGCTCCGCTTCTGTGCGCACTGATGACCGGGCGCCGCGCGGACTTCCGTCTCGTCGGTAGCGACGACCTTTCGGCCGCGGATGCGGAGCGCATCCCGCCGTTGCTGGTGCTGGCCGCCGACTACGAGATCGAGCGCGAGCTGGGGCGTGGCGGCACGGCCGTGGTGTACCTGGCGCGCGAGCGCGCCACGAATGCCGACGTCGCGATCAAGCTCATTCACGCCCGCTATGCCGAGGATGCCGAAGCCGTCGCGCGCTTCGCGCGGGAGGCGCGCTTCATCGCGCAGCTGGATCATCCGAACGTGGTGCGCGTGCATGCGGTGATCGATTTGGGGGACGGTGGAGTCGCGCTCGTGATGGCCCACGTTGCGGGGCGCACGCTGAAGCAGCTCATCCAGGAAGAGGGACCGCTCTCGCCCGCCCGCGCGGAGCAGGTGATGCGCGACATCGCCAGCGCGCTCGGCGCCGCGCATGCGCGCGGCATCGTGCATCGGGACGTGAAGCCGGAGAACATCTTCATTGACGACACGGGGCGGGCGCTGCTCGCGGACTTCGGCGTCGCGCGATCGATGTCGGCCGAGACCCAGCAGCTCACCATGCACGGCGTGGCGATCGGGACGCCCACCTACATGGCGCCCGAACAGATCGACGGCGGATCGCTCGATGGGCGCGGAGACATCTACAGCCTCGGACTCGTCGGGTGGGAGATGCTGTCGGGCCGTCGTCCGTGGGACGGCGAGGCGCTCTATTCCGTGCTCTACCATCAGAAGCACGTGCGCCTGCCCGCGATCGACGAGCTCCGGTCGGATGTGCCCGCACATCTCGCCGCCGCGATCGACGGCGCGACTGAGAAGGAGCGCGACGCGCGCTGGCAGACCGTGGACGAGCTCACCGCGGCGCTCGACGGCAATCCCCCCGCGCGACGGGCGCCGGTGATCATTCCCGCCGGTGCCGACACCGTGCACTTCGTCCGCCCCCTGATCGTCATGCCTGCACTCGTGCCGGACGCAGCACCCGCGCTTGCCGCGGCGGCGCCAGTGGTTGAGCCGCTCTCGACGCGTCAGCCGCCAAGCCGGCGCGTCGTCGTCGCGGGCGCGCTCGTCTCGCTCCTCGCGCTCATCCTCGTCGCGAGCGTGATGCAGGCGTGGTCGGGCGGCGCGGCGCGCCGCCGGCAGCTCGCGCAATCCGTGCCCGCTTCGGTGAAGCCGTCGGCACCCACGCGCGGCGACTCGGCGCGGGGCGCGACGCCGGAGTCGGCGCAGGTGCTGTCGTCCACCGCGCAGAGCGGCGTGTCGGAAGGCCTCGTGCTCGACTCTTCCGCTGCCGCCGCCAACGCGACAGGCGTGGACCGGCCGCTCGGCGTCGCCATGGGCATGACGCCGTCTGGAACCGTCACCGGCCAGGCCGTCGCACCGGCTCCGGTGCCGCCTCCCGCCGCGGCGCCGCCGATTCGCATCGGTGGCGCGCGAGCGCGCATCGTCACGGGGGGACGCCACACCTGCCTGCTCTCCGCCGACGGTCGGGCATACTGCTGGGGCGGCAACGATCGTGGCCAGCTGGGCACTGGCGGCAGCGGTCGGGTGTCCACGCCCACGCCGATCGCGACCGCCCAGCGCTTCACCGTCGTCGCGCCCGGGCTCGCGCACAGCTGCGCCATCGATGCAGACGGCGCGGCGTGGTGCTGGGGCGAGAACGATCGCGGACAGCTCGGCGAACGTACCACGACGGCGCATGACACGCCGACCCTCGTGGCCGACGTCCATCGCTTCCGGACCATCGTCGCCGGCGCGGAGCACAGCTGCGCGCTCGACACGAATGGCGCCGCGTGGTGCTGGGGCGCAAACGACGCCGGACAGCTCGGGGGTGCGGACGCGAAGGACCGGGGCGCGCCGGTGGTCGTCGCGGCGGGCCGCCGCTTCGTGAGCCTCGACGCCGGATGGAACTTCACGTGTGCGCTCGACGCCCGCGGCCAGGCCTTCTGCTGGGGTGACGACCGCGACGGACAGCTCGGCGACGGCGGCGCGCTGGACCGGCGCTCACCCGTGGCCGTGCAGGGCCGCCTCGCCTTCATGTCCATCAGCGCGGGCAACGCACACGCGTGCGGTGTGACGACCGGCGGTGACACGTACTGCTGGGGCGCGAATGGCGGCGGTCAGCTTGGCGATGGATCGACGACCGCCCGCACCGCGCCCGCGCGCGTCACGGGAGAAGCTCGTTTCGTGTCGGTGACGGCGGGCGCGGTGCACAGCTGCGCGCTCACGGCTGCCGGCGAGGCGTTCTGCTGGGGCCGGAATACCTACGGACAGCTCGGCGATGGTGGAACGCAGGATCACGCCGCACCGGCGCGCGTCGCAGGCGGCCACGCGTTCGCGAGCATTCGCGCGTTCGGGTCGCACACCTGCGGCGCAACCGCGTCGGGCGAGGCGTTCTGCTGGGGATACAATCTCGATGGTCAGCTCGGTGACGGGACACGCACCCATCGCACGCGTCCGGTGTACGTCGAGCAGGCGGGAGGCAGGTGATCATGCCACGATGGACGATGCAAAGAGGTGGACGCTGGATGCGGCATCCCGTCGCGTGGGCGGCGGCGTACGTCGTTCTGTCGTGCGGCAACCCAACGGGCGTGGACAAGGCGCCCGCTCCGGCGGTGGCCGCGGTCGTCGTCGATCCGGCCACTGCCACCCTGCAGGTGGGCGCGGATCAGCTGCTCCACGCCATCGTGACGGATGAAACCGGGGGCGCGACCTCCGGCGCCTCAGTCGTTTGGTCGGTGCGGGACCCGGGCATCGCGAGCGTCTCCACCACGGGCGTCGTGACAGCGCGCGCGCCTGGCACCACGCAGGTGGCGGCGAGCGCGAACGGCAAATCCGGCACGGCCGCGGTCACCGTGCAGCCGGCGTCGGTGGCCAGCGTCATCGTGTCGCCTTCGCCGCTCTCGCTCACGCTCGGCCAGACCCGGCAGCTCAGTGTGGTCGTGCGTGACGCCCGCGGCGCAGACCTCGGCGGTCGGGCGGTAAGCTGGTTAAGTGCGAACACCGCAGTGGCAACGGTCTCGGCGGATGGCACCGTGACCGCGGCCGGCATCGGCACCACGGTCGTCACCGCCACCAGCGAGGGAATCAGGAGCGGAACCACGGTGACGGTGACGCCGGTCCCGGTGGCGGCCATCATGGTCCAACCCGCCAGCGCGACCCTGACCGTCGGGCAGACGACCGCGCTTGGCGTGACGTTGAAGGACGCGAGCGGGGTCGTGCTGGACGGCACCGATCGCCCGCTCGCGTGGTCGTCCAGCGACGATGCAGTGGTGCGCGTGTCCGCGACGGGCGTCGTGACGGGCGTCGCGCCAGGTACGGCGACGATTAGCGCGAGCAGGGAGGGCGTCGCGGGAAGCGCCGTGGTAACGGTCTCCAACGTTCCCGTCGGCAGCGTCACGGTGCTGCCAGACCCGGTAAGCCTGATCATCGGAGCATCCACGACACTCGCGGCTACAGCGAAGGACGCGAGCGGTGGATTGCTGACGAGCCGCGTCGTGACGTGGACCTCGAGCAACGCGGCGGTGGCCACCGTGACGAGCGCGGGCGTGGTGACCGCCGTTGGATCGGGCACCGCGACGATCACCGCGACCAGCGAGGGAAAGACCGGCCGAGCGACCGTCACTGTCGTGCGGGCGCCGGTGCTCACCGTCGCTGTCGAGCCCACATCGTTGAACCTTCCCGTCGGCCAGAATCGGCCGCTGACCGTCACCGTGACCGACGCCAATCACGTCATCGTCACGGATCGGGAGGTCGTCTGGCGGTCGAGCAACGCCCTCGTTGCGACGGTATCGTCGAACGGTGTCGTGACGGCGCTCGGTCAGGGCTCGGCCACGATTACCGCGACCAGCGAGGGGAAGAGCGGGAGTGCTGAAGTCACCGTGACGGGTGCGGCGGTCGGCACGGTCACCTTGCAGCCGGTATCACCCAGCGTGACGGCCGGTCAGACGGTGACGCTCACGGCGACGCTGACGGACGTGAACGGAACGATCGTCACCGGCCGAGATGTGACGTGGACGTCGAGCAACACCGCGGTCGCCAGCGTGTCGCCGGCCGGCGTCGTCAGCGCGGTCGCCGCCGGGACGGCGGTGATCACCGCCACGAGCGAAGGGAAGACGGGGAGCACGACGGTGATGGTCACGCCGCTTCCGGTGGGTAGCGTCGTCATCGAGCCCGCGAGCCTCACGCTGCTGATCGCGAACAGCACGACGCTCACCGCCACGGTGCGCGACGCGGGTGGGGCGGTGGTGACGGATCGGTCGGTGGTCTGGAGCTCGAGCAACACGCTCGTGGCCACTGTTGCTTCGACGGGCGTCGTCACCGCCGTCGCCGCAGGCTCCACGACGATCAGCGCCACCTCCGGAGGAAAGAGCGGAAGCTCGGCCGTCACCGTGACGGTGGTACCCGTCGGCAGCATCGCGATCCAGCCGACCACTGCCAGCCTCACCGTGGGGAAGACAATACCGCTCGCGACGGTCGTGAAGGATGCGAATGGTGTCGTCGTCACCGGTCGGGTCGTGACGTGGACGTCGAGCAACGCGCTCGTCGCCACGGTGTCCGCAACGGGCGTCGTCACGGCCGTGTCGCCGGGAAGCGCGACGATCACCGCAACGAGCGAAGGACAGTCGGGGAGCGCGGCGCTCACGGTCACGGCGGTGCCGGTCGGGAGCGTGACCGTCGCGCCGGCCACCAAGAGTCTCGTGATCGGGACCACGACGACGCTCGCCGCCACCGTGAAGGACGCGAACGGCGCCATCGTCACCAACCGCGTGGTGACCTGGTCGTCCAGCAATGATCTCGTCGCGACGGTGAGCACGACCGGCGTCGTTACCGGCGTGTCCGTCGGCTCTGCGACCATCACGGCGACCAGCGAGAGCAAGAGCGGCAGCTCGGCCATCACCATCACGTCGGTACCCGTGGCCAGCGTGACAGTCGCACCCCTCACGGTCGGTCTCGTGATCGGTCAGACCACGACGCTCGTGGCCACGGTGAAGGACGCGAATGGCACCGTGGTCACGGACCGGCTCGTGACCTGGGTGTCGAACAACCCCCTCGTCGCGACCGTCTCGTCCACCGGCGTCGTCACCGCCGTTGGCGTAGGGGGACCCGTCTTCGTCACGGCATCCAGCGAAGGGTGGAACGGCAGCTCCTCCGTGACCGTGACGAAGGTCCCGGTCGGCACCGTCACACTGCCGCCGGCGGCGACGCTCCCGGCCGGTGGGAAGACGACACTCGTGCCGGTCGTGAAGGACACGAACGGCACGGTCGTCACTGATCGTGTTGTCACGTGGACCTCGAGCAACACGCTCGTCGCCACGGTGTCGTCCACCGGACTGGTCACCGCCGTCGCCACAGGCACGACCACGATCACCGCGACGAGCGAGACGAAGAGCGGCAGCACCGTGCTCACCGTGACGCCCGCGCCGGTTGGCAGCGTGACCGTGCTGCCGGACAGCGTCACCAAGGCCAGTGGCACCACCGTGCAGATCGCGGCGACGGTAAGGGATACCACTGGTGCGCTCGTCACGGATCGTGTCGTGACGTGGACCTCGAGCAATCCGGTGGTTGCCACTGTCGAGTCCGGGCTCGTTTCCGCGCTGAAAACGGGCGTGACGTTGATCATCGCGACGAGCGAGACGAAGAGCGACACGTCAACCGTCACGGTAACGGCCGGAGCGGTGGCCGTGGTTACCCTCACGCCGGCGAGCGTTACGATAGTGGCCACTCAGAGCAGGCAGCTCACCGCGTCGGCAGTGGATGCCAACGGCAACGCGATCACCGGCCGCTCCTTCACGTGGACGTCGAGCAATAATCCAGTTGCCTCCGTCAGCATTACGGGCCTGGTCAAGGCGAACAAGGCCGGCTTGGCCACGATCACCGCGTCCTTGGACAGCAAGACGGCCAGCACCGCGGTGACGGTCACGCCATGATTCGCGCTTCGGTGCTCATGATCGCCGCCATCGCCCTCGTCTCGGCCGGCGCGGACGCACAGGTCCCGCGGAAAGCGACGCCCGCTCGCGCTATGACCACGCCGAGCACCCGATCCCTCTGCCCGACGACGGTGCAGGTGGTGGTGCCGCCGACCGAGGCCCAGCGCCGCGCCGCGCGCGCGCTCGTCCAGCGCGGGCAGCAGGCCGCAATCCTCGGCGACCGCGCCGCCGAGCGGGAGCAGCTGCGTCAGGCGGCCATCCTCGATCCCGCCGACTCCGATCTCGCGTACCAGCTCGCCCGCGCGCACGAGGGAGCTGGAGCCCCCGCCGATGCCGCGACCGAATACTGCCGCTTCCTCGCGCTGGCGCCGAACGCGCCGGAAGCGGCCGAGGCGCGTGAGCGCATCGCCATCCTCGCCGCCGACGTGGGTGAGCGCCCATCCGTCGTCGCCACGGAGCCGCGCAGTCAACCCACTGTCGCCGCGCCAGCCTTGCCGGCCGCTGGCCGGGCACCGGCTGTCACCCGGCTGTCGCCGAGTCGCGCACTGTCGATCGGACTCGTGGTGCCCGGCGGCGGCCAGTTCTACGCCGGACGGCCGGTGCGCGGCGTGCTCACCCTCGGCGGAGCGGCGATCGCGCTCACGTACGGTCTAACCGAACGCCGAGGCCTGACGTCGGTTCAGGAGACGGCGTTGGATCCGTTCGGCAATCCATACAGCTACACGACGACGCGAGAAACGACCAGCCGGCCATACCTCGCGCCGGGTCTCGCCGCCGCCGGGGCGATCGCCGTGGCCAGCGCCATCGACGCATTCAACTACTCGCGGCGCACGAACGACGAGCGACGTGTCGCGTTGGACGTGGTGCCCACGGCGAGCTCCCTCGCGCTTCGCCTCGCCATACATTAGATCTGCATGGCGCTTCCACCGACGAGGGCCCCATGACCGTCACCGACATCGCGCACATCGTCGTCGAAGGCGACAACATCAACGTCCTGTACCTGCACGACGGGCGAGTCGCCCGGGTCAGTACGCTCAGCGGAAAGGTGATGAGCGTGGTGCGGCTGCCGAGCGAGGAATCGCTGCAGGACTCCGAGCGCAAGAGCACCTCGCGCCGCAGCCGCGCCGTGATCGCCGGCTCGCACTACGACGTGGACTGACTCGGGCTGCCGGCCTAGTCGTCCTTCTGCCCGAAGACGGCCATGTTGCTCGAATGGCCGGGCGCCACCTTCTTGTCGGGATAGATCCAGTGCACCGCCTGGTTCACGGCGGTGGCCGCCTCGCCGAAGCCGCAGGCGATGAGCTTCAGCTTCCCCGGATAGGTCGTGACGTCGCCGGCCGCCCAGATACCGGGACGGCCCGTCTCCATGAGCTGGTTCACCACGATCTCGTCCTTCTGGAGCGTCAGCCCCCAGTCCGCGATGGGCCCGATGTCGCTCACGAACCCGAGCATCGGAAGGACCACGTCGGCCTCGATCTCGGTCGTCTCCTTCGTCTTCACCTGCTTGAGCACGATGTGCGTGAATCGCTCGCCAACCGGCTTGCAGAGCACATCGGCGATCTCATGGAAGGTGAACATCGAGGCTCGGCCCGCCTTCACGTCCTCATCGAACTGGGTCACCGTTGCGCCGTGGGCCCGGAATCGGTCGCTGCGGTGCACGAGTGACACGTGGGTCGCCACGCCGCGAAGCTGGGTCGCCCAGTCGAACGCCGAGTCGCCTCCACCCACGATGACGACGCGTTGCCCCGCGTAGTCCTTCGGGTCGGTCACGACGTCGAAGATCCCCCGCCCGTACCACGGCTCGGCGCACGCCTGCGGCAGCCGGCGCGGTGAGAACGCGCCGATACCCGCCGCCACGATGATGGATTTGGTGGGGTAGTCACCCTGCTGCGTATGCAGCACGAAATGCCCATCGCGCTCGGCAAGCCCGGTAACCGCCTGGCCCAGATGGGCCGGTTCGTTGAACTGCGCCGCCTGGTCGCGAAGAAACTTGACGAGGTCCTTGGCCAGCACTTTCGGGTACCCGGCCACGTCGAAGATGAACTTCTCCGGGTAGAGCGCTGTGAGCTGGCCGCCGAGCTCCGGCAACGCGTCCACGATCTGGGCGCTGGCGTTGCGCATGCCGGCGTAGAAGAGCGCGAAGAGACCCGCGGGCCCGCCGCCGATGATCGTGATGTCCTTGAGGGGATGCATGGGCGCAAGATAATGGGGGCGGTGGCCGAGCAATGCGCCGGCGCCGCCCCGTCGCCCCTATATTCCGCCGATGAAGATTTACACCAAGACGGGCGACAGCGGCTCCACCGGCCTGTTCGGCGGCGGGCGTGTGCCCAAGGACGACGTGCGCGTCGAGGCATATGGTGACGTCGATGAGCTCAACGCCGTCCTTGGAGTGGCGCGCTCGGTCGAGCCCATGCCCCGCGTCGATGAAGTGCTGGTGCCCATCCAGCGCGACCTCTTCGCCATCGGCGCCCTGCTGGCCACCCCCGACCGCGACAAGATGGCCATGCATCTTCAGAAGGCGCGGATCGACGAAGGCCGGATCGAGGAGCTGGAGCGCGCCATCGACGATGGCGAAGCCGAGCTCGAGCCCCTCACCGCGTTCATCATCCCCGGCGGCAGCCCGAAGGCGGCGGCGCTTCACGTCGCCCGGACGGTGTGCCGGCGCGCCGAGCGCCATGTCGTTCGGCTTCAGCACGACGTCGACCTCCCCCCCTTGGCCGTGATCTATCTGAACCGCCTCTCCGACCTGCTGTTCACCCTCGCCCGCGTCGCCAATCGGCGCGCGGGCGCCGGTGAGGTGACCTGGTAGGATGAGCACGACCATGGCGCACGAGCCCACGCATGTCATCGACGCCGGTGGTTACCGCGTCACCATCGGGGCAGGGCTGCGCCAGGAATTCGGTGCGCTGATCGCCGGCGCCGCGCCGGCACATCACTTCGCCGTCGTGAGCGACGATGCGGTGGCGCCCCATTACGCTGATGCGCTGGTCGCCCTGCTGGCGCGGCATGGCCGAGCGTCGGAGCACCGCATGCGCGTGGGCGAAGCGAACAAGACTCGCGACACGTGGGCCCGGCTCACCGACGACCTGCTCGCTGCCGGATGCGGCCGCGACACCACCATCGTCGCGCTGGGCGGCGGCGTGGTGGGCGACCTCGCGGGGTTCGTCGCCGCCACGTTCATGCGAGGCGTGCCCGTAGTGCAGTGCCCGACGTCGCTGCTCGCCATGATCGACGCCTCGGTGGGCGGAAAGACCGGCGTGGACACGGCCGCGGGAAAGAACCTCGTCGGTGCGTTCCACGCGCCGGCCGCCGTCCTCATCGACGTGGAGACGCTGCGCACGCTGCCGGCGGCGCACCGCCGCGCCGGCCTCGCCGAGGCGATCAAGCACGGCGTGGTGGCCGACGACGTCTACTTCGTGCGCGTTGCCGCACTGCTTCCCGCCATCCTCGGCGGAGAGACGGCCGCGACGCTCGAGCTCGTGGCGCGAAGCGTCGAGATCAAGTCCGATATCGTGCGCGGTGACCCGCGCGAGAACGGCCGCCGGAAGACGCTCAACTTCGGCCATACGCTCGGCCACGCGATCGAACAGGCGAGCGGATATACGCTCCTGCACGGCGAGGCCGTCGCGATCGGGATGGTGCTGGAGGCACGGCTCGCCGAGCGGATCGGCGTCGCGGCTCGCGGAACGGCCGGAGAGATCGAGCGGGTGGTGCGGGCAGCGGGGCTGCCCGTCGCCCGTCCTCCCGCGCTGGGCGCGGACGTCGTGCTCCGCGCCACGCGACTCGACAAGAAGTCGCGCGGCGGGGCGGTGGCGTATGCTCTCCCGTCGAGCATCGGCGTGATGGCGGGCGAGGAACGGGATTGGGCGATCGAGGTGGGCGACTCGCTCGTGCTCGAGGTGCTCGCGTGACGACCGCCTCGCCGCCGCCCACACCGACGGAGGGCATGCGCGTGGTTGGCCCCGCCTACGCGCCGTCAGTTCCCGAGCTCCCGCCGTTCATCGGCAATGGCCGTCCGCCGAAGCGTCCGCGTCGGCGACTCGGCCAGTACGCCTCGGCGATGTTCGCGCTCGTCCTCGTCGCGACGCTCGCCGCCGGCGCACTGCGCGTGCGCAGTGGTCTCGAGGCAGGCACGCCGCTCGCCTTCCTTCCCGTGGTGGTCTACGCGCCGATTCGCATGGACGGCGCCCTCGTGCTCGGCGCATCGCGTGACTGGCATGTGAACCGAGACACCCCCCTTCGACTGGGCGATCCGGTGCCCGTGTCGCTCACGGCGTACTGCCTGAAGGGGATGACGCGGCGCGACCACTACGTGCGCGAAGGCATCATCGCCTCCGATCCGAAGGTGTTTCCGCTCGGCCACTATCTCGAGGTCTACGTCGGGAAGACGTATTATGGCCGCTTCCTGATCGACGATACGGGAGGCGTGATCAAGGGGAACAAGCTGGACATCTGGACGCCGACTTGCCGCGAGGCTCGCCTCTTCGGCCGAGTGAAGGGCACCGCCGTGCTGGTGCCTCGGCCGCGCGCTGCGGCGGCCGACACGGTCACCACCGGACGACTGGGCGGAGCGCGCAAGAGCGGTTGACCGGCGTTTCGGCCGGTCCGGTGGTCCCTCTCTTGCCCCGCAACATCGCCGACCTCAGCGGACGAGAAAAACATGTCCTCATTCGGAACGTATCTGATCGGCTTCATCATCCTGATCCTCGGGTTGGCGATCGCCGCATATCTGCTCAACGCCCCTGCCATGTGGATCGGGGTGGGTGTCATCGTGCTGATCGGGATCGGCATCCTGATGGCGACGAGTCGCACGAAGATGAAGGATCCTCCGTCCGGACCCGGACCCGGACCACGCGTCTGAGTCAGGCGGTTCACGCACCAAAAGCGGGCGGGTCGCTCAGGCGACTCGCCCGCTTTGCATTGCACCCTGAGCAGTTTTTCCTCGACTCCTCCGGCTATCGGTCAGGACGCCCGCTCCTTGACAACCTGACCGGAATACATGCAATCGACCATCAACATGTTGGCAGCATTGGACTTAGCTTCCTCACAAATCTGAAGGGCAGGACATTCTGGCAAACTGACTGTTGACGGGTTTTTTCCCGGACATTACTGTGGCCGTCCGGCTGACTCACGCGAGCGACGCGGCTCCCGGGTATGGCGAGGCTCGACCACCTTCCGGCACAGGCAAGGGCGTGTATGGAGCAAGCGACCGAGACCAAGTCCAAGGGCTACTTCCGTTCGTCTCCCTCCACCGCGTTCGATCAGTATCTCCAGGATATACAGAAACTGCCCCTGATCAGCGACGCCGTCGAGGAGCGGCGGCTGGCGCGCCTGGCGCAGAAGGGAGACGAGGCCGCCGCCGAGCGCCTCGTGACGGCGAACCTCCGCTTCGTTATCTCGTACGTGAAGAAGTACCAGGGTCACGGCCTCGACCTCTCCGAGCTCGTCGCGATCGGGAACGAGGGACTGCTCAAGGCGGTTCGCAAGTTCGATCCGGACCAGGGGGTGAAGTTCATCTCCTACGCCGTGTGGTGGGTGCGCCAGGCCGTTCTCAAGGCGCTCGCCGAACAGACCCGCAGCGTGCGGATCCCGCTGAACCAGAACTCCCAGCTCATCCGGCTGGCGCGCGCCGAGACGATTCTCGCGCAGGTGTTGAAGCGGGACCCCACCGAGCATGAGATCTCGCGGCTCCTCGAGGAGACGCCCGAGGCGGTCCGCGCGGCGAAGCAGATGTCCAGCACCGAAGTCTCGCTGGACGCGCCCATCGACCGGTCGGACCGGGAAGCATCCACCCTCGGCGAGCGGTTCGCGGGCGTGGACGGCACCGAGATCGAGGATACCACCGACTACAAGCTCATGAAGGAGTTCATCGAGCGAGTCTTCCGGAAGTATCTCACGCCGCGCGAGCGCAAGATCCTGTTCCTCTACTACGGACTGGACGAGAGCGGCGAACCGATGACGCTCGAGAAGATCGGCGCCCTGATGGGCGTCACCCGCGAGCGAATCCGGCAGATCCGCGAGCGCGCGTTCGAGAAGCTTCGCGAGTCACCGGACGGACGTGCCCTCGCGGGGTTCTGGCAGGCAGCGTAGCACCGAGCCGTCCTGGGGCTGCGACAGTGGGGGGGGGAGCCAGTGGAGTACGCCCCACATGTAGCCCCCGGATATATTTTAACGAG
>JBBQDE010000015.1:0-16228 GCA_038319425.1 Gemmatimonadales bacterium | reverse complement strand
GTGTCCTCTAACGTCCCGGCCACGGTGCTCGTGGTGGACGATAGCGCGTTCATGCGCCGTCTCATCACGCAGATCATCGACGGTGCGCCGGACTTCCGCGTCGTCGGCACCGCCCGCAACGGCCTCGACGCGCTGCGACAGATCCACGCCCTCGACCCGTGCATCGTGACACTCGACGTCGAGATGCCCGAGCTCGACGGCATGCAGACGCTCGGCTACATCATGAGCGAGACGCCGCGCGCCGTGGTGATGCTGAGCGCGGCCACGACCGATGGCGGCGCCGATCTCACGCTGCGCTGTCTCGAGCTCGGCGCCGTGGACTTCGTGCGAAAGCCATCCGGTCCGATCAGCCTCGACCTCGAGACGGTGTCGGAAACGCTGCTCGGTGCGCTGCGGGCCGCCACGCAGGTGAACCTTGGCGGCGTCAAGGTGATGGTGCGTCCGCGGGCGGCGGACGTCGCGCGGCCCACTACGCCACCGCCCCTTCCCAGCGGCGCGGGCCGCGTCGTGGCCATCGCGTCGTCCACCGGCGGCCCCCGCGCCTTGGCGGAGGTCATTCCCAACCTGCCGGGCGACCTGCAGGCGGCCGTCCTCGTGGTGCAGCACATGCCGGCCGGATTCACCAAGAGCCTTGCCGCGCGGCTCGACCTCATGAGCAAGCTGGCGGTGACGGAAGCGGTGGATGGAGAGGCCGTCCAGACCAACCGCGTCTATCTCGCGCCGGGCGGCCTGCACATGAGCGTCGTGAGCGACGGCCTCGGACCGCGCATCGCCCTGGACGACAGCGCGCCGGTGTGGGGCGTTCGGCCGGCCGCCGACCCGCTCTTCATCTCCGTCGCCCGGCACTTCGGTCCCGCCGCCGTCGGCGTGGTGCTCACCGGCATGGGGCGCGACGGCGCGGAGGGATTGCGGATCATGCGCGAAGCCGGGGCGCGAGGCGTCGTCCAGGATCGCGCCACGTCCACGATATATGGTATGCCCCAGGCCGCACTACAGCGGGCCGGCGCAGACCGCGTCGCGCCACTCGGCGACGTCGCCTCGGCCATCGTCCAGCTGCTCGGCACGCGGCAGAGCGTCCGATGATCGAGCCATTGAGCGCCGGCGGGCCGCCGCGAGGCGCGCTGGCGTCCATCGAGGCGCTGAGGCGCCGGTTGGCCGAGCGCCGCCGTAACGCACGGCGTGTCGTACTCGTCGAGTGAGTACCATGGCGAGCCAGGGGAATTTCGCGCGCGCCATGAGCAGGCTCGATTCGATCGACGGAGGCCCGATGGACGACGTGGCGGACGGCCAGGAATGAAGAAGAAGCGGATAGGCAGCGAGCTCGCTCCAGGCACGCCGGCGGCCGAGGCGCTGCCAGCGCCGTTGGCGACGCCGCCTGTGGCCAAGGGCGCGCCGGTGCATCTCGCGCGCGCGCTGGCGGCGGCCCGCGCCGCGGAGGCGCGGGAGGCCGGGGCGCCGGCGGTGGCTGCTGACCCCACGGCGTCCACGCGCGCGCCCGCCGTCGTCACCACGACGGCCGTCCCAGACGCCGGCACGGCCACCCGCAGCATGCGTGAGCGCGCGCGCGCGCGCGACGGGCAGGCGGTGATCCTGCTGTTCCGGGTGGGCGCGGAACGATTCGGCATCGAGCTGGCCGCCGTGGAGGAAGCCATCGACATTCCACCGGTGCACCATGTGCCCGAGATGCCGGCGGCGATGCTGGGCGTCATCACCGTGCGCGACACGATCACGTCGGTGTACTCGCCGAGTGTGGCCCTGGGGCTCTCGCTTCATGACGGCACCTCCGCGCTCATCTTCCGCCGCGGTGCATCACGTGTCGCTGTGGTCGTGGACGAAGTGGACGATGTGAGCACCCTCGACCTCTCCCTGTTGCGCGATGCACCGGCGTTCGAGGCGGCCGATGGCATCGTGCTTGGCGTCGTGCGTCAGCGCGACTCGCTGCTCGCGCTCGTCGATGCCGACGCGCTCCTCGCCGCCTGTCAGGCCGTACCTGTACTGGAGACCGCATGATCACCGAGGCGGGCAAGCTCGTCACCTTCCGGCTGGGCGAAGACCTCTTTGCCGCCGATATCCACTCCGTGGAGCGAGTGCTGCGCTACACGGTGCCTACGTCGGTGCCCGACATGCCGTCGTACATCGAAGGCGTGATGGATTACCAGGGTCGCGTCGTGCCGATCGTCAATCTCCGGCTGCGCTTCGAGCTGCCGGCTGCGCCGGCAGTGAGCGAGACGAGGACGCTCGTGCTCAATGTCGCCGGCGAGTGGATCGGCATCGTGGTGGATGGGGTCACCGAGGTGGCGTCGTACGACAAGGGCGCCGTGTCGGCGCCGCCCAAGCTCTTTCGCGGCCTGTCCGCCGAATATCTCAAGGGGATCGTCCGTCGCGGCGACCGCCTCGTCATCTTCCTCGACGTCGACCAGCTGCTCTCGTCCACCGAGCGAATCGCATTGCAGGCATCGGGGGCGCGCGAGCTGGCGCATGGGTGAGTTGGGCGACGCGTATCGGGCGCGGCTGGTCGCGCTCGCGGCGCGAATCGACGCGCCATCGGCCGTCTCCGAGCGCGATGGGCTGCGCGCCGAGCTGATCGCGATCGGCAAGGGACTGGAGCTGGACCTCGCGGAGCTCGGCTCATTGAAGGACGAGGCGAAGTCGCTTGTCGAGCGCTGGAAGGGGCTGCAGGGCACGGGCGCGCCAGCATTCACCGCGGAGCGCCCCGTCGTGGCCGACCACATCGGGGCCTCGACTTTCGTCGAGAAGGGATGGAGCCGCATCTCGCTCGGCGACTACGCGGGGGCGGAAGAGTCGCTCGGCAAGGCGCTGAAGCTCGCCCCCGACGATCCGCAGGCCGTGTCCCTGCTCGGCTGGGCGCAGATGCTCCAGGAGAAGTACGACGACGCGCTGATGCAGTTCCAGAAAGTGCTGATGCGCGAGCCGGGCAACGCGCTGGCACGCATCAACGTCGGCTACATCTGCCTCAAGAAGCAGATCTTCGGTGAAGCGATCGAGCATCTGTCGCGGGCCATACGCCTCGACTCCGATCGGAAGGCGACGCTTTACGCGCACTACTATCTCGGACTGGTGTACCTGGAGCGGGACATGTTCGAGGATGCGCAGACCTTCTTCCAGAAGACGCTGGCGCTCGGACCCAACCTGATCGAGGCGTATTTCGAGCTCGGGCGCGCCTACTGGTTCAACGGGCAGAAGGACGAGGCGGTGCAGACGTGGCGCGACGGCTTCGCGGCGAACAAGTTCAATCCGTGGGGGAAGAAGTGCGCCGAGGTGCTCCGCACGGTGGAGCAGGGCGGAGAGCCGTAGCGGCGCTCCGCGCGTGGCTGCGCCGGAGCATCGGCGCCGCCTGTCTGCTCGTGGCCGTCGCGCTGCCCGTGCGCGCGCAGGACGATGCGCCGCTGCGCCTCGACGTGGGCCGGTTCACGGCAGTGTATTTCCCGCCCGACGAGTTGCTCGCCCGCTCGCTGCTCGCCGGTGCCGTTCGCACCGACAGCTTTCCCTGGCTGGCACGGCCGCAGCAGCGCGTGCTCCTCGCCATCGCGCCGGATGCGGCGCGGTTCCGCGCCTGGGCCGGCCCGTCAGCGCCGGAGTGGGGATCCGCGCTGGCGTTTCCCGAGTCCCGGCGGATCGTGATGCAGGGGCGCACGGCCGGATCGGATGCGGGCGACCCGCAGGAAGTGTTGCGGCACGAGCTTGCGCACCTCGCCCTTCACGAGCGGTTGGGCGATCGGCCGCCGCGCTGGTTCGACGAGGGATACGCGAGCGTGGCGGCGCGGGAGTGGCGGCGGGACGATGTACTGGCGGCGAACGTGGCGCTCGCCCTGCGCGGCACCCCGTCGCTCGACCAGCTCGACGCGAGCTTTTCTCGCGGCGCCGTCGCCGCGCAGTCCGCCTACGCGTTGAGCTATCGCGCCGTGAGCGAACTCGCGTCCCTCGACCCCGAGCGCGGGCTGTCGCTGCTGTTCGATTACTGGACGCGAAGCCCGTCGCTGGACGTGGCCGTTCGCCGCGCGTTCGGCATCACGCTCGCCGGGTTCGAGCAGGAGTTCCAGACGCGCACGCGCCGCCGGTATGGCGGGCTGGCTCTCTTCGCCGACCTGTCGCTGTTGCTGCTCGTGCTCTCCGTGCTCGTCCTCCCCTTCTTCGTTGCGCGGCGCTTGCGGGACCGCCGGCGCCTGAAGGCATTGCTTGCGGCTGACGCAGCTGCGGAGCGCGCGGAGCAAGAGAGCGCGCTTCGTGCCCTGCTGGGCGAGATCGGCGAACGGGCCGCAGCGGGCATCGCCGATACCGCTCCGGACATCGCGCCGCCACGCGCGGAACCGCCGCCGCCGATGCGACCGCGCGGCGTAAGCGACGACGGGACTGTTGCTTGACACGCTCCCGGGGGTCGCGTACACTATCCATCAATGGCTCAAATCGATACGATATCGCCGTCGCGACCGCTGCTTTGGTGGGGAATCGCACTGGTCACGATTCTGCTCGGTTATGCCGACCTCGCACGTGGCGGGATGACGATTGCACCGATCTTGCTCGTAGCGGGGTACTGCGTACTGGTGCCCCTGGCGATCCTTCGATCCTGACGTAGCGATCGATCGGGCCACCACACAATTGATTCACACCTGGCGGGCGCGGCCGACGACGGCTTCGCTCGTGCGAGCGTTCGCCGGGCGAATAGCTCAGTTGGTTAGAGCGCCTGCCTTACACGCAGGATGTCGGGGGTTCGAGTCCCTCTTCGCCCATGCTGTTCCGCGCGGCGTCCGCAGTTCGGCGGACCCCACGCATGAGGTCGGGGTACGATCGATCAACGCTTTGGAGGTTACAACTGTGAAGGCTCCGCATCGCTCCGCTCTCACCGCCGCTGGAATCGCCGCGCTGTTGGCTGTGACGGCCATTCCGTCGGCTGCCAGCGCCCAGCGGCAGCAGGCACCCGGCCCCGATACCAAGAAAGTGCTCGTGACCACGTTCCGTGGCGACGTCGAAGGCGGCGTCCGTCTGGCGGACGAGATCCGAAACCGCGTCGGCAGCGACTTCAGCATCCGCACGCTGATGCCAACGAGCAAGAAGGACATCAACAACACGCTCGAGCAGTCGGGCTACCGTCCGGATTCGGCGCTCAGCCCGAACGACATCAAGGAGCTGGCGAAGCTCGTCCGGGCCGACGAGATCATCGACGGCACCGTGACGAAGACGCCGGCAGGATATCGCGTGTACGCGCGCTTCTTCCTGCCCCGTGATGCCGCCCTCTCCCAGCCGCTCATCACCACCGAGTCCAGCAACCTGGGCGACGTGGCGAAGCAGATCGTCAAGGAGTACGACGCGGCGCGGAAGCAGCTCGCGTCCAACCAGGCCTGCGAGAACGCCATCCGCGACAAGAAGCTCGGCCTCGCCGTCACCGAGGCACGCAAGGCGGCCGCCGCCTACCCGAAGACGACCATCTCGCGCCTCTGCCTCGCCAGCGCGTTCCAGGCGTGGAAGACGACGAGCGACTCCACGAAGCCGTGGGCCGACTCGGTCATCGCGGTGACGAAGGAAGTCGTGGCGCTCGACCCGCGCAGCAAGATCGCGTACACGCTCGCGTACGACGCCTACAAGACCAAGAACGACACCGTCAACGCCCTGCAGTCGCTCGTCGGCATGATGAACTCCGATCCGACCAACACCACGCTCCGTGAGTCGGTCATCGCGGAGCTCGTGCAGTCGGGCCAGGCCGCCATCGCCGTGCCGACCGCCAGCCAGCTGGTGAAGGACAATCCGGGCGATCCGCAGTACGCCCGCACGTACTGGCTCGTGCTGCGCGCCGCCCGCAACTACAAGCAGTCGGTGCCTGCCGGCATCGCCTACGTGGCGCTCGACACGGCCGCGGCGGACTCGAACTACTTCTTCCGCCAGGTCGCCGACCTGCGCGCCGACAGTGGCTACGCCCGCGCCGCGGAGCTCGCGGCCCAGGGCATCGCGAAGTATCCGCGCAGCGGCACGCTCTACCTGCAGAAGGCGCAGAACGAGCGCTCCGCCGGCCAGCTGCCCGCGGCCAAGGCGTCGCTCGAGCGGGCGCTCGAAGTGGATCCGAAGATCAGCGGCGCCAACATGCTGAAGGCCCAGATCTGCTACGACATGGCCGATCCGGCGTGCGCCATCGCCTCGGTGAAGGCCGACGTGGCCGCGGACGCCACGAACAAGGATCGCGATGCGGGCTACCTGCTCGGCATCGGACAGGCGGCGTACAAGAAGGGTGTGGAGTCCAAGAAGCCCGAGGATTTCCAGACGGCGATCAACATCCTGAAGGCGTCGGACGAGATCAACCCGAGCCCGGCCGCGGCGTTCCTCACGGCGGTATCGGCCTTCTCGCTCATCCAGCACTACGGCACGCAGCTCCAGTCCTCCAAGACCTGCGCCGACGCGAAGGCGGGCCAGGATGCACTGCTGCTCGTGAACACCTACATGCCCCGCGGCGGCTCGATCAACGCCGAGGCGGCCAAGCAGATCCTCGGCGCCATCCCGCAGTACACGGCGTTCTTCGACGGCTCGGCCAAGAAGTACTGCAAGTAACGCGGTGAAGCGGTTGCGCAGTGAAGCGGTAAGGCGGTGAACGACGAAGGGCACACCAGACTCGATCCGGTGTGCCCTTCCGCTTTTCAACCGCCGTACCGCCATACCGCCAACCAGCGTCACGGCTCCTCTCCCGGCAGATGCTGCACGTGCACGAGGAGGTCCGCCCGCCGCGCGCGGTAGTCGCACACCTGCGCTTCCACGCCTTCGCCGTCGAGGTTCACGCTCAGGACGTCGGTGCCGGTCACCTTGAGCCACGGCAGCTGCGCGTAGTGCACCCCGGGCAGCCCAAGATGCTCGCCCTTCTTCACCTGCAGCGACAACATCGCGAAGTCGCGGCGCGACATCGCCTCGATCACGCACAGGTCGAGCAGCCCGTCGGTGACGCTCGCATCCGGGGTCATCATGGTGCCGCCTCCCGTCACACGCGCACTGCCGACCGCGAAGGCGAGAAAATCCACGTCGAGGTCGAAGCCCGCACTCGAGAATGCCGCGTGCCGCGACTGGTCGCCGGCGAGCTTGCGGATTGCGGTGATCGCGTAGGCCAGCGGCCCGAGCGACGCCTTGAAGTCCGCCGGGGTCTCGGCGGTCGCCTCCGCGCCGACGCCACCTGTGGACACGTTCAGGAAGCGGCGGCCATTCATGGAGGCGGTGTCGATGCGCACGGGCTTGCGACGGAGGATAACATCCATGGCATGATCGGCCTCCTCCGGAATCCCCGTCTGCCGCGCGAAGTCGTTGGCCGTGCCCAGGGGCACGACGCCCAGCGGCACGTCGCGTCCGTCGAGGCCGTTCACCACTTCGTTCAGGGTCCCGTCGCCACCGCACGCCACCACCACGTCGGTGCCGCGGTCGGCAGCGTCGGCGGTGAGCGCCTCCGCATCGCCCGCGTTCCAGGTGATGCGGACGTCCACGGCGTGACCGCGCTCCCGCACCCACCCCACCATCTGTCGCAGCTCGGGGAGGTCGGCGCGCGCGCCGTGCACGATGTAGGTGATGTGCTTGCGAATCGGTGGCATGTCGGGACGGTGGAGCGAGGCAGCGGTACGGGGCGGTCGAGTGCAGGAGTCGAGAAGTATGCCTGACCGCACGGCCGGCGTCATCCAATTGCCTGGCGCGGCGTGGGATTCGGCCTACCACGCGCCGGCACTGGTCGGCCCCGTGGTCGAGTTGCTCGCCAATTCCCCGCTCGTGCTCGACGGCACGCTCGGCGGCGGCGGACATGCCGCCGCCCTGCTCGACGCCAACGTCGCGCGGGTGATCGGGATCGACCGCGACCCCGAGGCGCTCGAGGCGGCGGCGGCGCGCCTGGCGTCGTTCGTCGCCGCCGGCCGGTTCACCGCGCTCCGCGGCAACTACGCAGCGCTCGACGAGCTGCCGCTCGCCGGCGTGCGATTCGACGGAATTCTGCTCGACCTCGGCATCTCCTCGCACCAGATCGACGACGCGGCGCGCGGCTTCTCGTTCCGCGAGGGAGCGCCGCTCGACATGCGGATGGGGCAGGACTCCGCGCGTTCGGCGGCCGACGTGCTGAACGGGGCGGACGAAGGAGAGCTCATGACCATCTTCCGCGAATATGGCGACGAGCCAAAGGCGGGGCGCCTCGCCCGCGAGGTCGTACGCCGACGCGGGACGCGCGGCTTCGCGATCAGCGACGACTTCGTGGGAGCTATCCGCGCGGCCCTCGGCCCGCGCTCCGGTGCCCCGGAGTTCGCGCGGCTCTTCCAGGCCGTTCGCATTGCGGTCAACGACGAGCTGTCGGGGCTCGCGCGCGCCCTGCCGGCGCTGCGCAACCGACTGTCGGCCGGCGGGGTGCTGGCGGTGATGTCGTACCACTCGGGGGAGGATCGGCTCGTGAAGCACGCGTTCCGTGCCTGGAGCGAGGACTGCATCTGTCCGCCGAAGCTTCCCATGTGCGCATGTGGCGGCGACCACGCGCTGGGGATCGTACTCACGAAGCGCGCGATCGTCGCGTCGCCGAACGAGGTGACACACAATCCACGCGCCCGGAGCGCCAGGCTGCGCGCATGGCGAAGGGCCGAGTAGTGGGGCGGGGGGGCAGGCGGATGCGCATTGTCCTGCTGCTCCTCGGTTTCCTCGTCATCGCCGTGGGCGTCATCCTCCGGCGTAGTTACGGCGTCGCGGCCGCGCGTGAGCTGCAGCAGCTCGACGCACGCCGCGCCGCCCTCGTCGCCGAACGGCTGCGCCTCGAAGGCGAGGTGCGCGCCGCGGCGAGCCGTGCCACGCTCCAACCCATCGCCGAGCAGCGACTCCAGATGCGTGTTCCCGCCGACAGCCAGGTCATCATCCTTCCCCGCGCGTCGAATGAAAGGCCCTAGTCGCGTCGGCCTCGTGCATGTCGGCCTCGCGCTGTTCGCGCTCGCGATCGTGGGCAAGGCGGCCAAGGTCCAGCTCTGGCAGGGGCGCACCTGGGCTGCGAGCGCGGTACGCCAGCAGAGCACGAAGCGCGTGATCCCCGCACCGCGCGGGGACATTCTCGACGCCGCGGGTGAGACGCTGGCACAGAGCCGCGAGACGGTGAAGCTCGACGTGGCCCCGTCGGAAGTGAAGAATCGCGCCGCGCTGCGTCACGAGCTCGTCGCCGCAGGTGTGCCGGCCGCCATGGTGGCCCGCGCCGTCGATCCGGCGCGCAAGTGGGTTCAGCTGCCGGGCCGCTACGTCGCGTCCGACGTCGTGCGCATCTCGGCGATGCGCGGCGTGTACACGACGCCGATCATCGAGCGCGCGTACGCATCCAGCGACGGGCTGCGCCGCATCATCGGACGGGTGGACGCTGACGGGCGCGCGCTGGACGGCATCGAGCTCGCGCTCGATTCCATCCTGCGCGGCGTTCCGGGAACCGCCACCGTGATGCGCGACGGCCTGGGACGAAAATTCGAGTCGCCCACCGCGCCCGGCACCGCGCCCGTGACCGGCCACACCGTGACGCTCACGATCAACCACGAGCTCCAGGAGATCGCCGAGCGTGCGCTGTTCGACGCCGTGGCGAAGATGAGCGCCGAGGGGGGTGACGTGGTGGTGCTCGATCCGTCGGGCGGAGAGATCCTGGCGATGGCGAGCCAGCGGCAGGACCCGCGCGCCACCGCGGCCACCGCGCTCACCGAGCCGTACGAGCCGGGGTCCACCATGAAGCCGTTCATCGCCGCCGCGCTGCTGGAAAAGGGACGGGCGCGCGAGACGGACGTCGTCAACACGTTCAACGGCCAGCTCACCATCAACGGTCGCACGATCAACGACGAGCACCGCAGTGTTCGGCTCACGCTTGCCGAGGTGATTCGCTGGAGCAGCAATGTGGGAATCGTGCAGTTCGCCGAGCGGCTCTCGCCGCGCGAAGAATACGAGACGTTGCGCGACTTCGGCTTCGGCACGGCCACGGGCGTGCCGTACCCGGTGGAGGCGCCTGGCACGCTGCGGGAGCCGGTGCGGTGGTCGAAGCAGTCGGCCAATTCGCTGGCCATGGGTTACGAGATCGCCGTCACGCCCCTGCAGCTCGCCGCGGCGTACGTCGCGCTCGCGAACGACGGCGAGCTGCTCGAGCCGGCGCTGGTGAAGGAGATTCGTGCGCCGGACGGACGCGTGCTCTACCGGCACGAGCGGCGCGTGGTGCGCCGCGTGGTGACGCCGGCCGTGGCGCGCCGCGTGCGTACGATGCTGCTCGGCGTGGTCGAGGGTGGTACCGCGGTCAAGGCGGATCTGGGGAGCTTTTCCCTGGCCGGCAAGACGGGAACGGCACGCCGCACGGTGCAGGGGCGCTACGCGCCGGGACAGCACATTCCAACCTTCGTCGGGCTCTTTCCCGCCGAACACCCTCAGTTCGTCATCCTCGTGAAGCTCGACAATCCCCGCGGCGCGTACGTCGGCGGCCTCACCGCGGCGCCCGTCACCAAGGCCGTGCTCGAAGCGGCGCTGGCCTCGCGCAACGCGGCGCTCGACCGAGGGTCGCTGGCCGCCACGCGCCGCGAGCGCCCACTCGATTCCGCTGGCACGGCCGGCCGCGTGGCCGCGGCCGCGCGCGTCGTGCGCGACAGCACCTCCGCCGCGCAACCGCTCGACGAGGATTCGGGCTCCACGCCCTTCGTCGCGCTGCTGCCGTCACCGCCGGCGCCGCGCTCGATGCCGATTCCGCCTCGCGCCGTGCCCGACATTCATGGCCTGGCGCCGCGTCAGGCGGTGCGCACGCTGCACGGCGCGGGATTTCGCGTGCAGCTCGTGAGCGGTCCGCCAGGGGTCACCAGTCCCGCCGCCGGCACGATCGCTCCGGCGGGCGCGATCGTCCGCATGGCGGCGCCGTGAGCGTACCGCTCTCGCGCATCACCGGCGCGCTGCGCGACGCCGGCCTGTTGGACGACGTACGCGGCGAGCTGCCGTCCGAGGTGGCAATCGTCTCGGACGACAGCCGTGCGATGCGCCACGGCGCGCTCTTCCTCGCGGTGCGCGGCGCGGAGCGGGATGGTCACGACTATCTGGACGCGGCTGCGGCCGAGGGCGCGAGCGTCGCGCTCGTGGCCGATCCGTCGCGCACGACGCTGCCCGCCCTGGTGACCAAGGACACGCGCCGCGCGGCCGCCATTGCAGCCGCGGCATTCTACGATTTCCCGGCGCGCGCGCTCCGCCTCGTCGGCGTCACCGGCACCAACGGGAAGACGACGACGGTCGGTATGCTGCGGCACCTGCTCGATGCACCAGACGCCCGCGCCGCATCCATCGGCACGCTGGGGATCCTGATCGGCAGCGAAGGCACCGCGCTCGAAGGGGGCGGCGGGCTCACCACACCGGGGCCGGTGGAGCTGCAGCGTGTGCTGCGCGCGCTTCACGATGACGGCGTGCGCACGGTGGCGATGGAGACGTCGTCGCATGCCCTGCACCAGAGGCGAGTAGAGGGGCTTCGCTTCGATGCGGCCGTATTCACCAACCTCACGCGCGACCATCTCGATTATCACGTGACGATGGAGGCGTACCTGGCGGCGAAGGCGTTGCTGGTGGCGCTTCTCACCAGCGATGGTACCGCCGTGGTGAACGCGGACGATCCGGCATGGGCGGCCCTTCCCGCGGCGCCGCGCACCGTGCGCTTCGGCCAGGCCAAGGACGCCGACGTGCGCGCGAGCGACGTGCACTTCTCGCCGCGAGGAAGCCAGTGGACGCTCGTCGCCGGCAGTGAGCAGCACCAGGTCGTGCTGCCGCTCATCGGCGACTTCAACATCGACAACGCGCTGGCGGCGGCGGCTGCTGCCTGGTCCCTCGGCGCGCCGGCGGCGCAGGTGGCCGCCAGGCTCTCCACGATGCCGCAGGTGCCGGGCCGGCTGGAGATCCTCCACGAGCGTCCAACCGTGCTGCGCGACTACGCGCACACGCCCGACGCGCTGGAGCGTGCGCTCGCCGCGGTGCGGCCGTTCACCGAGGGATCGCTGACCGTGGTGTTCGGCTGTGGCGGCGATCGCGACCGGGGCAAGCGTCCCGAGATGGGGCGCATCGCCGAGGCGGGTGCCGACCGCGCGATCGTCACGAGCGACAACCCGCGCACGGAGGATCCGCAGCGCATCCTCGACGACATCGAGCGCGGCATGACGCAGGGGCGGCACGAGCGGATCGAGGACCGGCACGATGCGATCGCCCGCGCGATCGCCGGCGCCAAGGTGGGCGATGTGATCCTGCTCGCAGGCAAGGGCCACGAGACGTACCAGATTCGTGGGACCGTGAAGTATCCATTCGATGAGCGCACGATCGTGCGCGAGATCATTGCCGAGGGAACGACCTGATGGCCGACGTCACCACCCCGCAGGCCAGCGCCATGGCGCAGCCGCCGTTCTGGACGCTCGACCGGCTGGCCGACGCGCTCGGCACCGGCGCGCGCGGCGCGACGAAGCTCACGCGCATCTCGACCGACACGCGAACCGTGGGCGCGGGGGACGCGTTTCTCGCGCTGCAGGGCGAGAGCTTCGACGCGCACGACTTTCTCGCCGAGGCGGTGAAGAAGGGCGCCGCCGCCGTCATCGTGCACGCCGCCGCGCGCGCCACGGGGCTGCGCGTGCCCGTCTACGTCGTGCCGAACACATTGGTCGCCCTGGGCGCCCTCGGGCGCTTCCGCCGGCGTGCGTGGGGCAAGACGGTGGTGGGTGTCGTCGGCACCAACGGGAAGACGAGCACGAAGGAGCTGCTGCGCGCCGCGCTGGGCGGCGCACTCCGCGTGCACGCCACGGTCGGCAACTACAACAACCTCGTGGGCGTGCCGCTCACGCTCTTCGCGTTGCCCGACGACGCCGACATCGCCGTGATCGAGATGGGCACCAATCAGCCGGGCGAGGTGGCCGCACTGCGCGCGATCGTCGAGCCGGACGTCGTCGTCGTGACCTCCATCGCCGAAGAGCATCTCGAGGGGCTCGGCGACCTGGCGGGCGTGCTGAAGGAAGAGGTGTCGGCCTGCGACGGTGTGGTGCTGGCGGTCGTGCCGGCCTCGCAGCCGGAGATTGGCGACGCGGCGCGTACGCGCGCGAAGCGAACCGTGAGCGCCGGGCTCGACTCGGGTGACTTGCGCCCCGACGCGTGGGGCATCGAGCCCGACGGGAAGGGATGGGTGGAGATGGAAGAAGTGCGCGTGCGTGTGCCGCTGCGCGGCGTGCACAACCTGCGCAACGCCATGCTGGCGCTGGCCGTCGCGCGTGAGCGAGGCGTGTCCATGCCCGACATCGCGCGATCGATCGCCGTGATGCCGTCGCCGCCGATGCGCGTGCACTTCGAGGCGTGCGGCACGGCGACCGTGATCAACGACGCGTACAACTCCAATCCCGGTTCAGCGCGCGTGGCGCTCGAGCTGCTCGAGCATGCCGGCGCGGGACGCCAACGCGTCGCGGTGCTCGGCACCATGCTCGAGCTCGGTGCGCACGCGGATCGGTTGCACGACGACGTCGCGCGCGCCGCGCTCGCCTCACCGATCGAGCTGGTCGTGGGCGTGGGCGCGTACGCCGATGCATTTGCCCGCGTTGCGCCCGGCGATCCGCGCGTCGCATCGGGCGCTGATCCCGATGCGGCATGGCAGGCGATGCGTTCGCGCCTCGCGCCGGACGCGGTTATTCTGCTCAAGGGGTCGCGCGGGGTACGCCTCGAGCGACTGCTGCCCGTCATCTCGGAGTGGGCGTCGGCCCGCTGACCGTCGCTCCGTCCGCCCGACCACGCTCTTCGCCCGGATCACTTGCTCTACTACCTGTTCGTTCCGCTCATCCCGACGTTCCACGTCCTGAACGTCTTCACGTACATCACATTCCGCGCGGCGGGCGCGGTGGTGACGGCGATCCTGCTCAGCTTCGTGATCGGGCCCGTCATCCTCCGCCGCCTCACCGCCGCGGCGAACTACCAGGTGGTGCGCGAAGGCACGCCTGATTCGCACGCGATCAAGGGGAAGACGCCGACGATGGGCGGGCTGATCTTTCTCGTCTCCGCGCTCATCGCCACGCTGTTGTGGGCGCGCGTGTTCAGCCACTACGTGCTGATCGCGCTCCTCGTCACGGCGTGGATGGGGACGATCGGCCTGATCGACGACCTGCTCAAGCTCAAGCAGAAACGGCTCGGGCTCAAGAACGAAGGGCTCGTCGAGCGCAACAAGCTGTTCGGCCAGGTGTTCATCGGGCTCGCGCTCGGCGCGTACCTCACCTACTTCCCGCTGTCGCCGAACCTGCCGGGGGCGTCAACGACGCTGCCGTTCTACAAGTACCTGCTGGTCGTCCCCACGCTCCCGATCCTCTACGTCCTGTTCGTGACGTTCATCCTGACGGGCGTGAGCAACGCGGTGAACCTGACGGACGGTCTCGATGGATTGGCCGCCGGGCTGTCGGCAGTCGCGTTCGCCGTCATGGCGATCTTCGCGTATCTGATCGGCAACCGGATCGCCAGCGCCTATCTCGGCATCTTCTATCTCCAGCATGCCGGAGAGCTCACGATCTTCTGCTCGGCGATGTTCGGCGCGCTGATCGGGTTCCTCTGGTTCAACACGTTTCCGGCGCAGGTCTTCATGGGCGACACCGGATCGCTCGCCCTCGGCGGCGCGCTCGGCGCGGTGGCGATCATGCTCAAGTCGGAGTTCCTGCTCATCTTCGTCGGCATCGTCTTCATCGCCGAAACGCTGTCGGTACTGCTGCAGCGCTTCGTGTTCAAGTACCATCGGCGCAAGCACGGCCTGGAATACGCCCAGCAGCATCGCGTGTTCAAGCGCGCGCCGCTGCATCACCACTTCGAGGTCAAGGGGTGGAGCGAGCAGCAGGTGGTGGTGCGCTTCTGGATCATCGGGATCATCGGCGCGTTCCTCGCGCTCAGCACGCTGAAGTTGCGCTAGCATGCCCGTCCGGTCGCTCACGGAAGCGCTCCCCGCCGCGTGGACGCGTGGCGAGATCAGCGTGCTGGGGCTGGCGCGCAGCGGACGCGCCGCGGCGGAGCTCCTTCGCCGCGCGGGCGCGGATGTCTACGCGAGCGACGCGGGCACGGGCGACGCGGTCGCGCACGCCGGCGCGGCGCTCGAGAAGCTCGGCGTCACCGTGCAGCGTGGCGGCCACGATCTGGCGCGCATCGCGAAGAGCGCGCTGGTCGTCGCGAGCCCGGGCATTCCGCCCGAGGCACCGCCGCTTCGTGCGGCGCGCGACGCCGGCGTGCCGATCGTGGGCGAGCTCGAGGTCGCGCTGCACTTCCTGCCGCACCAGCGGTACGTCGCGATCACGGGCACGAACGGCAAGACGACGACGACGGCGATCGCGCATCGCCTTCTGGAAGGCCTGGGGTACGACGCGGTGGCGGCCGGCAATATCGGCACGCCCCTGGCCGAGGTGGCGCTGCGCGAGCGCGCCCCAGATTGGATCGCGCTCGAGACGTCGTCGTTCCAGCTGCACGATGCGCCGAGCATCGCACCCACCGTCGGCCTCCTGACCAACCTGTCCGCGAATCACCTCGATCGCTACGCGGACGTCGAGGCGTACTTCGGCGACAAGGCGCACCTGTTCCGCAACGCGAACGATCGCTCGGTGTGGGTGAGCAACGCGGACGATCCCGAGGTGCAGCAGATGGTGCAGGGCGTGCGAGGCACGCATCTGCGCTTCACCACGGGTCAGGGCGTGGCCGACGGCTACTTCGATCGCGCGCGGGTGCAGCTGGTGGTGCTCGGCTCGCCGTTGATCGATCGTCACGACCTGGTGCTGCTCGGCGATCACAACATGGCGAACGCCCTGGCGGCGGCGCTCGCCGTGATGGGCGCGGACGAGGCGCATCGCACCGACGACGCGCGTGCCCGCGTGGCCGACGCGCTGCGCCGGTTCCGCGCCCTCGAGCATCGCATCGAGCCGGCCGGCCGCTACGGCGACGTGGAGTGGATCAACGACTCCAAGTCCACCAACGTCGCATCGACGCTCGTGGCGCTGAAGGGCATGCAGCGCCCCACCGTGCTGTTGCTGGGCGGCCGGCACAAGGGGGAGCCGTACGGCGCGCTGTCCGACGAGCTGCGGCGCACGGTCAAGCTCGTCGTCGCGTACGGGGAGGCCGCGCCGCTGGTGGAAGAGGACCTCTCGGGAGTCGTTCCCGTCGCGCGACTCGGCTCCTCGTTCGACGAGGTGCTGGCGCGCGCGCGCGCCGGTGCCGCCCCCGGCGACGCAGTGCTGCTCTCGCCCGCGTGCTCGAG